>CAJWIA010000104.1 GCA_913040765.1 uncultured Anaerolineales bacterium
TCTAGAAATCGAATTTCAGGAGCCATATTCAAATGTAGTGGATCTTTCTAAAGGAATTCAAATGCCTGTTTGGTGTGTTGATGGTAAATTAAATATTGCACACAACTGTGTAGACAAATGGGCTACAAACGTCACACACAAAAATGATCTAGCACTAATCTGGGAAGGAGAAGAAGGTAAATGCCAAACACTTACCTATAATGAGTTAGCCATTGAAGTCAATCGATGTTCTAATGCACTTCGGAGTTTAGGATTTAGTAAAGGTGATGTTATTGCTATTTACATGCCTATGATTCCAGAAACTGCTATTGCTTTATTATCTATAGCAAAGATTGGATGCATAGCATTACCACTATTTTCAGGGTATGGACCAGGGGCAATAAGCTCTAGATTGAAACACACAGACGCCAAAGGTTTATTTACAGCTGACGGATGCTTTCGTAAAGGCAAATTAATTGATCTCAAACACACAGCAGATAGTGCACTCAAAAGTGTTTCAAGCATTAAACATGTAATAGTAGTGAGGCGATCAAACAATTCCACAGACATGCTTTCCGGACGCGATTATTGGTGGCATGAAATAGTACCTTGTCAACCAAATAAATCTCCATTAGAACCCACGGTTGCCGAAGATCCAATAATGGTTATTTACACTTCAGGAACTACTGGCAATCCTAAAGGAGCTGTCCACACCCATTGTGGTTTTCCAATCAAAGCTGCTCAGGACATTGCCTTTGGACTTGACATACATAATGGAGATGTACTCTATTGGATAACAGATATGGGCTGGATGATGGGGCCATGGATGGTTTTTGGATCTACTATTCTTGGCGCCACTATTTGTATGTATGATGGCGCTCCAGATTATCCAGGCCCGGACCGTACCTGGAAACTTGTGCAAAAACACAAAATCAATGTACTAGGACTTTCACCCACATTTGTCAAATCAATGATTGTACACGGCAAAGAACTTGTGAACTCTCATGATTTGTCCAGTCTCAATGCAATAGGATCTACAGGAGAACCGTGGAACCCAGCACCATGGAAATGGCTGTTCGAAGTGGTATGCAAAGGTACTCGCCCAATAATAAATTACTCCGGTGGCACGGAAATATCGGGTGGTATAGTCATGGACAATCCTTTGCTTCCATTGAAACCTGCCGCCTTTGCAGCTCCATGTCCAGGTATTGCAGCAGACATCTTGGATACAAATGGAATGTCTATAAAGAATCAGGTCGGGGAATTAGTAATAAGGAAGCCCTGGATAGGTATGACGAGAGGGTTCTGGCGCGATAACGACAAATATCTGGATACTTACTGGTCAAGTTGGAACGATATATGGGTACATGGTGATTGGGGTATGGTAGATACAGAAGGTCATTGGTATATTCTAGGAAGATCTGACGATACAATTAACATTGCTGGCAAACGATTAGGACCTTCTGAAGTAGAATCTGTTCTAGTAAACCACCCAGCTGTCACTGAGGCAGCAGCGATTGGGGTTCCTAGTGACATCAAAGGTAATGATTTAGTGTGTTATTGCGTTTTGTCTCCTGGCAACAAATCTTCAGTTGAGCTTCAAAATGATTTGCAAACACAAATAATTAATGAATTGGGCAAACCATTGAAACCAAAAAAGATAAAGTTTGTCACCGATCTGCCAAAAACACGTAACGGCAAAGTCATGCGTCGTATAATCAGAGCGGCATATCTAAATACAATAGATATAGATTATGACAACATAGTAAACCCAGAAGCAGTAGAAGAAATCTTATCAGCAGTGTAACCTAATTCTGCACTTCTAACAATTCATACAATGTGTTACGCTGAGCAGGAATCCGACCAATCTCTTTGATAAGTCGCTGAAATGATTCCGGGTGCATGTGCTGTCCATGGGGTGCACCAGCGGACCGTGAAATGGTTTCATCCATCAGAGTCCCACCAAAATCATTTGCCCCTGCCATAAGACATTGCTGTGAAACATCCGGTCCCATTTTCACCCATGAAACTTGGATATTTGGAATGTATCCATGTAACATGATGCGAGCGACAGCATGCATACGCAAATTTTCCTCTATAGTGGGTCCGGGTCTGGCGTCACCATCTAGATAAATAGGAGCATTATGATGTACAAAACCAAGTGGTACAAATTCTGTAAAACCTTCAGTATCACGTTGTATATCTCGAATCAGTTTAATGTGCTTTGCCCAATGAGGTGGACTGTCTACATGACCATACATTATAGTGGATGTTGTCCGAATTCCCAGTTTATGAGCTGTAGTAATAATTTCAACCCATTCTTCAGAGCTGAGCTTGTTCTTTGTGAGTTGTTGCCGAACATTCGTATCTAGAATTTCTGCTGCCGTACCTGGCAAGGAACCAATCCCTACTTCTTTGAGAAGAGTGAGAAAGTCAACATATGTCATATCAGCAAGCTGCGCGCCATACCAAATTTCAAATGGCGAGAAAGCATGCACATGCATATCTGGTACTGCTTCCTTGATAGCAATTATAAGATTGCGATAGTGATTCGGTGGCATATGCGGATGCAGACCACCTTGCATGCAAACTTCAGTTGCACCAGCCTCCCAGGCTTCCACTGCTCTATCAGCCACTTCAGACAATGATAACCATTGCGCTCCTGGGTCATCAAGACGACGAGCGAAAGCACAGAACCGGCAACCGGTGTAACAAACATTAGTAAAATTAATGTTGCGCACCGACACATATGTAACAATCTGCCCAACAGCTCGCTTGCGTAATTCGTCCGCAACCCGTATCAATGAACGGAGTTCAGAGCCCTCAGCACTAAAAAGTACTACTGCCTCATGTTCGCTTATTTCCTGTTCCTCCAAAGCCCGAGTGAGGATACCAGCAAATTTGCTGTCGATTTCGGAAAAATCATCGATACTAGTAGTGTGGCTTGTAAAAAGCGGTATAGCGACAGTCATAACACGGTCTCAATTTCGCTAATTAGGCCATCAGGGCTAACCAGATCTGCGAAACAATTTTGAAAATTAGCATCAAGCCACAAAACTGAATCTCGCAGATAATCCGGGTACACACTCAGGCGTTCTCTCAGAATATGACCCATCGAATTGCTGACAGATTGGAGTTCACGTATTTTAGGCCAATCTGCTTCTGGATTAATGTGATCCGGGGTAACTGGAGACACCCCGCCCCAATCATTAATGCCGGCTTTCAGATAACGTCCATATTCCGATGGCATTAAGTTAGGAGGTGCTTGCAAGTTCATTTCTGGACCAAGGATTATGCGAGCAACTGCCAATGTTCTAATCATCTCATCTATGTTTAGCTCAGCCAATCCAAACATAGAAGTATTAGGTTTGGCACGAAAATTCTGTACTATAACCTCTTGTATATGACCATAACTCAAGTGTAATTGTCGTATATCAAAAAGTGAGTCTACTCGTTCAGCACGAGTCTCTCCTATTCCTATCAGTATGCCTGTCGTAAAAGGCACACGTAGCTCGCCCGCAAAGCGCAAAGTGTTTAACCGCACTAGTGGATGTTTGTCAGGACAACCAAAATGCGGTCCGTTTCTTTCGGTCAGACGAATACTAGAGCTTTCTAGCATCATACCCATGCTAGGACTTACTTGACGTAGAGCACACATTTCTTCATAAGTCAGAGAGCCAGGATTGATATGTGGGATAAGATTAGTCTCATTTAACACAAGTTCGCACATGTCATGCAAGTAATCTAACATTGTTTCATATCCAAGTTGTCTTAGATGTTTTCGAGCAATTTCATGCGTAAGTTCAGGACGCTCACCCAAACTAAACAGAGCTTCTTTGCATCCATTCTTTTCACCGGTACGAGCTATTGTAAGTACCTCGTCTGGATTCAATGTTATTGCATCAGGATGATCAGGTGGTTTCGCAAATGTGCAATAGCCACAACTGTCACGACAAAGAGTAGTAAGGGGAATAAATACCTTGCGGGAGTATGTCACAGTTTGTCCCTTGGTGCGACTTCGTAATTTACTCGCAACTTCACAAATTGCCGGAATACTTTCTGTTGGAGCTTCCATCAGCTCATATCCATCATGTAAGGATATGTTTCTGCCGTTCAAAGCTTTATCCAGAATATTATGTAAAGAGCTACTCACTTGTTCAATATGCATTAGTTCCGGCTTTTGGATATCATTGATCGAGAGATGACATAGACAATATTATTGATTCAGCATCTCCATAGTTGCTATACCCACCTCATAACCCTTGTTTTTCCTACTTTGCGGTTCAGAACGCACTATGGCAAGTTCTACAGTAGGACAAGTTAATACCCCAAACATTACCGGCACTGTGCTATGTAAAGTGACCTGCATCAACCCCTGAGCAACTGCTTGAGAAATGTAATGATAATGATCTGTTTCACCTCTAATCACTGCACCTAAAGCAATCACGCCATCTATATCTTTGTACTGTGCTAGTTTAGCAGCAGCTGCAGGCAACTCGAACGCACCAGGCACCCTTAATACGGAAATATTACGACCATTTACTCCTTTATCCAGCAGTGCTTTTTTACACCCAGAAAGAAGTCCCTCTGATACCTCATTATTAAATTCGCTCAAAGCAATCGCTATATTTGTCAATCTATCAAGTGCCCCAGTTTTGTTTTTTTTGTCTCAAGATATCGCCTATTTGCATCATTTGCTACAACAGTTAGTGCTTTCCTATCAACAATCTCTAAACCATGTCCCTCAAGTCCCACCAATTTCATAGGATTGTTAGTCATGACTATCAATTTCCTGGCTCCGAGATCATAGATGATTTGTGCACCAACACCATAATCTCGCAAGTCAGACGGAAAACCTAACTTAGCATTAGCTTCAACTGTATCTAGACCAGATTCCTGCAGTTTATATGCCTTGATTTTATGCTTCAACCCAATTCCACGGCCTTCCTGCCTCAGATAAACTATGATGCCAGTGCCATGTGTAGCTATTGTTTCCAGAGCAGACTCTAGTTGACCACCACAATCACAACGGCGAGAACCAAATACATCACCTGTTAAACACTCTGAATGGATTCGAACTAACACTGGCTCGTCTGCATCAATATTGCCCATTGTAAGTGCCAAGTGCGAGTCGTTGTCATAACGATCTTCGTACAAATGCAATTCGAATTCTCCAAGTTCCGTAGGCATTGCTATAGTTTCAGTACGTTCAACTAAATTCTCCTTACTACGACGATGACGAATAAGCTCCTCTATTGTAATCATTATCAGATCATGTTTACTAGCAAAAACTTGTAAATCATCAAAACGCGCCATGGTACCGTCTTCAGCCATTATTTCACAAATGGTACCACTTGGCTGTAGTCCAGCCATACGACCTAAATCCATGCTAGCCTCGGTATGCCCTGATCTTCTCAATACGCCACCTTCTTTCCCTACAATAGGAAACACATGACCTGGGCGACCTAAATCTTCTGCTACTGCATCTGAAGTAATAAGAGTTCTAATAGTCTGAAAACGGTCATATGCAGATGTACCAGTTGTCGTATTTTTGATAGCATCCACACTGACTGTAAATGCAGTTTTATGCAGGCTCGTATTCCGCCTTTCCATTGGAGACAAATCAAGTGCCAATGCTCTTTCACTGGTAAGGGACACACATATGAGGCCTCTTGCCTCCTTAGCCATAAAGTTCACTGCATCCGGAGTCACCAACTCAGAAGCCATCACAAGATCGCCCTCGTTTTCACGGTCTTCACTATCCACTACAATTATGAACTTTCCATTACGAATATCTTCTATGGCTTTTTCAATTTTGCTGTATGGCATGGGTAGCACCCTCCACAAAACGTTCCGCATATTTTGCTAGCATGTCCACCTCGAG
>CAJWIA010000105.1 GCA_913040765.1 uncultured Anaerolineales bacterium
CCAAAAATATAGGTCGGCAGATGAGATTAGGGAACTGTATCCTACAATTAAAGATAGCTTTAATGATGGTTCGTTCCCAACTTACATTACTCAAGAACTACAAGACCTACTGCAAAGACACAACGGACAACCCATAATAGTAAGGTCATCCAGCCTATTGGAAGACTCTTATGGAACCTCCTTTGCAGGAAAATATCACAGCTATTTTTGCGCAAACCAAGCGAGCGCCTCGGAAAACTTAGAGTCACTGTCTAAGGCAATCTCCAAAATATATGCGAGTGTTTATAGTCCAGATGCACTGCTCTATCGACAGAAAATGGGGTTATTAGACTACGACGAACGCATGGCAATACTAATACAAGTGGTCGAGGGTGACAGACATGGTGATTGGTATTATCCACCAATTGCTGGAGTTGCTTTTAGCCAGAACCAATACCGATGGACACCTCGTATTAATCCAGAGGACGGGTTAGTGCGTATGGTATGTGGTCTTGGAACTCGTGCGGTAAACCAAACAACAGACTATGCCCGGATGGTCCCATTAAGCCACCCCAATATTCGTCCAGAGTCAGGAACTAGCGCGATACAACATTACTCGCAGAAGAAAATTGATGTTATTAACTTGAAAACAAATAGTTTTGAAACTCAACCAGTTACAAAAATACTCCATGGAAAACTCAAGTGGTTAAGACTTGTAGCTATGCAAATCGCCGATGACTACCTAAGTAAATTGATCACAATAAATCCAAATATTGATACTAGAACCCTAGTGTTGACCTTCGACCAAATGCTAGAACAAACTGATTTTGTCTCACAATTGAAGCGTATGCTTACACATTTGTCGAAGCATTATGATGCAGCAGTGGACATTGAGTTCACCACCAAAATCAAATATAAGGACAAGGAACCAAAAGCATCGATCTGTCTGGTGCAATGTAGACCACAAAGTCTCCGGACCGAAAATTCACCTGTAACAATACCGGCGGATATTAACAAAGCACAAATCGTGTTCAAGTCTCGCGGCATTGTCCAAGATGCACAAGTAGATGGAATAAGATTCGTAGTGATTGTACCGCTCAGCTCATACGACTCCATTAATGATCCTGCTAGAAAAACGCAGATCGCTCGAGTAATAGGCAGACTCAATCACGCACTGCAAAGTAAACGGTTTATTCTGATAGGGCCATACCGATGGGGAAGCAGCAACCCAGACCTAGGTGTAAAGGTAACTTATGCAGATGTGCATAATACTAAGATGCTAATTGAGCTGGTACCAGATAGTGGGCCCAAGACAAGTGAACCATCATATGGAACTCATTTTTTTCAAGATCTAGTGGAAGCTAACATTTATCCACTGGCTATTAGCCTAACACAAGATGAAACTTACTTTGATGAATTAATATTTAGGGATTCTCCAAACTTGCTTGCCAAACTTAGTCCTCAAGATGCAAGCTATGCTGATTTAGTCAAAGTATATGATATTCGAGAAATTACTAATGGCAACACACTGAGTGTGGTAATGGTCTCTACTACCGAAGAATCAGTGGGGTTCATAGCTAATGCTAATACGAAGTAAGTTGTGTTATGTAACCATGTTATAGGAACAAACTAAACAATACATACTAATGTCAGCTTCTAATAGTACAAACAGGATAGTAACAATATATACTGATGGCGCCTGCGATCCGAATCCCGGACCAGGAGGATGGGCAGCAATACTCCTATTTGGCACACACAGAAAAGAAATTTATGGTAGTGCAGAAAACACCACCAACAACCGTATGGAACTTCAAGCAACTATAGAGGCTTTACGTTATCTTAAATCATCCTGTGCAGTGGAACTGCACACTGATTCGGAATATATTCAAAAAGGAATTACTGAATGGATGACTCTGTGGCAAGCACGAGGCTGGCGTACCAGCAAGAAGAAACCAGTAGCAAATCAGGACCTTTGGCTAGAACTAGTCAGTGCAATGAAGCAACATGAAGTAGTTTGGAAGTGGGTGAAAGGCCATTCGGGAAACCCTCTTAACGAAGAGGTTGATTCCTTAGCAAGAGTATCTATAACAAGAATTAACCAAAACAACACGGTTGATTCAATTCGTGCATTTACCGGTGCCTCTTGCATAGGACCTACAGGCCCAGGAGGATGGACAGTATTGTTGCTTCAAAACAAACAAATAAAAGTACTTTCAGGACAAGAGAAAACAACTACAGCAAATAGAATGCAACTCTTCTCCGCAGCACAAGCACTGAAGGCAGCACCATCTTCCAAGCCCCTAGACATCTACACTACGTCAAAGTATGTGCATCAAGGAGCTAGCAAGTGGATGTCTAATTGGAGATTACAAGATTGGAAAACAAAATCCGGTAATATTGTAAAAAATCTAGACGTGTGGAAACCCATCTCAATATATGTTGATCAACTTGACGTCAGTTGGCACCTATGTAGTTCCAACACATCGATACCAGAAATTGATACAGCACATGATTTGGCTCAAAATGCTGCGTTAGGCAAAAACAGTGAAGAGCTGATCAGATTGCTCGAGAAGCAATATCAAAGCTAATCCCATATTATGTACTACCTATCTGTTTTTCGTCCACAATCTGCCTAATTATTCTTTGGAGCTTTTGGTATGTTACGCCAATTTCCTCAGGTAACACACGCGTCTCAGCAATACTAGTCATAAAGTTGGTATCACCAGACCACCTAGGTAAAACATGCATATGTACGTGATCTGGAACTCCTGCACCAGCCGCTGCCCCAATGTTTATGCCTATATTAAAACCCTCGGGGTTATATGCGTGTCGTAACGTTTTCACACAAACCTGACTTAAAATAGCTAGTTCGATGGTAGCAGACTCTGATAATTCATCTATAGAAGACACATGTATAATCGGAGCGAGTAACAAATGACCATTACTATAAGGATACTTGTTTAGCATAACCATAGTATGCTTCCCTTTGTGAATAATTAAATTTTCCTCAGATGGTGTCTTTTCAATGTTGATGCAAAACAAACATCCTGTCACTGAATCGATCTCCCCAATAAGATAATCCATACGCCAAGGTGCCCATAATGGTTTCATTCTAAAGGATTCTACCAGCTTCATGCCATTTGACGTAAACAAATAGACCTTTAGAATATAACTATGGACGATAAAGCATTTTCATACACCACCATTTCTAAATCGCTAGATACTACAGAATTCGGTCATCCACTCTATTATTACAATTCTACTAGCTCAACTAATAATAAGGCTAAAGACCTTGCGTTAAACGGTGAGCCTGAAGGCACCCTCGTAGTAGCCAACGAACAAACTGCTGGTCGCGGCCGTTTTGATCGTCGCTGGTTTACACCCAAAGGAAGTGGTTTAGCTGTCAGCTTTATACTTAGATCCAAGCTGTCAAACCCTGAGATTAGCCAAATGCCACTGCTTGGAGGTCTAGCAACAGCATACGCAATTGAACAACTATACAATATATCCCCCAAACTTAAGTGGCCTAATGACATCTGGGTTGAACAGAAAAAAATTGCTGGGATATTAGTAGAAACAAGTTACACCGAAAACTTGCCCGAGTGGCAAATATTGGGTATAGGCGTCAATGTAAATTCTGCGCCACTGGAAGTTACGAACCCTTCCTACGATGCATCATGCCTAGCAGACATCATAGGACATAAAGTTGATCGGGTAAACCTCCTACAACAATTGGTACGCAACGTTGGATTACTATACAATCAGTTGGAACAAAACTCTATTAGGGAGGAGTGGCAGAAGCGTATGCTCTGGAAAAATCAATACATAGAAGTTATTGATTCCGGCCACAACCCAATTGAAGGCATAGTTTTAGGTGTAGAAACAAACGGGGCTCTGATAATACAACTCAGCAACGGAGACCAACTCAAGATTTATAGTGGAGAAATAAGATTGAAGGCAAGATAGTACAAAGAAAACCACGAGTATAATTTGGCAGGATTTTGTACGTAACATTTTGCACATTACATGACATCATTGTAAACTCATTCCAAATATAGGTAGTGAAGCTAAGATTAACAGCCTTCGCTCATATAATCACAAATATAGAGAAATTAATAATGCTAGGAACAACATTTTATGAACAACGAATACCAATTCATTAAAGAGATACGTGAGCAACCAAACAAAATTTCTGAGAGCTTAATGCATGCTGACAAAAATCTCAAAGAAATCGCTGAGCGTTACTCACAACAAATTGACCGCGTAATCATGGTTGGGTGTGGAGATCCATATATGCTTGGCATCGGAGCCACATACGCATTTGAAAAATGGGCACAATTGCCATCAGAGTCAATAGAAGCAGCAGAGTTTACCAATTATCGCCACAATTTAATAAATGAACGTACGTTAGTAATTCTGATATCATCATCAGGTAAAACTGTTAAAGTAATTGATGCTGCTCGTCTAGCAGCACAAAAAGGGGCTCCTCGATTCTCGCTAACTAATCTTAACCCAAGTCCCATAACAGATGAAACAGATGAGATAATTCATACTCAAGCTGGATGGTCCGATTCCTTTCCAACTAAACAGACCACCACTGCCCTGGCAAATCTATATGCACTAGCATTACACATTGCTGAAGCTCGGAACACTTACTCTAATCAAGACATTCGCAAACTGCGACAAGAACTTTATTCTGATATACCTAATGCAATTGCAGAATCGCTCAAACTAGAGTCTCAAATGCAGGAGCTGGCTCAAAATCTACTTAAGGCACCTATATATACTTTCATTGGATCTGGACCTAACTGGGCAACAGCACAACTGGCAGCCGCTAAAATGAAGGAGACTAGTCAGAGCCGTGCTGAATCTACTAATCTGGAGGAATATGCTCATCTTCATTCTCTTTCATTAAGTGATGGTGACCCTGTATTCATCATAACGCGACCAGGAGATATCGGAGAACGCGATAGACTAGTAAGTCAACACGTCAAAAGCAATCGTGGCAATATTATCGTCATTGGAACTGCACAAGACAAAGAATTATGGTCAGATTTAGAAGCTAAGTACTATACTGTACCTGAACATAGTGAAATGTTTGGACCACTGATTGCCTGGGTTCCTCTACAACTGTTCGCGTACTTTACTGCAATAGCAAAGAATTGTAACCCTGATCGGCCACCAGAACGTGGCCCAATGGACTTTTTACAAAAGATAATTTACACAAGTATGCTAGAAGGTTGGTTTGATCGTTAGAAAACACTCTAGGCTATGCCATCATCAGAACAATTTGACGTAATTGCATTAGGGAGTACTACTCTCGAACTGCTATCCTGGGTGAACCGATATCCAGGAGCTAGTGATGGGATTCACACTGACAAACAATTGTGGACTGGGGGTGGCATGAGCGGAAATGTAGCACATGCTGTAGCACAATTGGGAGGCCAGGTAGCATTAGTTGCTGCAACTGGTAGTGATAGTATCGGTGAAAGAATGGTCGAACAATTAAGGACCGCAGGGGTCAATGTTGAATATATCCTTAAAAGAGACGGAACTCTGTCACAACTTACTGTATTAATGATAACTTCTGATTTGAAACGAGCCGGTCTGGTAATCACTTTGCCTACTGATTTACAGATTAAATCAGCAGAGGTCCCAGATAATCTTCTGAAATCTGCTCGAGTATTCTTCACTGACATGGATCCAGCAGATACTGCTATTGAAGTATCTAGACGAGCAAAAGACTTGGGTATCCCAATAGCATATGATCTGCAAATGGCCCCTGAACGT
>CAJWIA010000106.1 GCA_913040765.1 uncultured Anaerolineales bacterium
ACTGACGCTTCGATCAACCCTGGTAATTCAGGTGGTCCACTCTTAGACTCTGAAGGCAATGTCTTAGGTGTTAACACCATGATATTGTCGCAATCTCGATCCTCCTCGGGTGTAGGATTTGCAGTACCTGTGAACATAGTCAAAATGGTAGTTCCAAATCTGATTGCAACAGGCAAATACATATACCCTTGGCTAGGAGTCACGTTAAGCAATATTTCACTAGATATAATTCAAGCCATGCAATTAGACATAAAACAGAGAGGAGCTCTGGTGATAGGTGTAATGGAAAATAGCCCAGCGGATAATGCAGGAATACGATCCAGTCTAGATTTTCTAGATGGATCAAGCCAAAATATTCCCATAGGCGGAGATATAGTTGTTGGTATAGAAGATACTGAAATAAAGAATACTGACGATCTGATAAGTTACCTAGTGAAATACACACATCCAGAAGATAGAATTACACTAAGAATACTACGTGAAAACACTGTGATACCTGTAGATGTTACACTCGAACCACGACCAGAAATGTAAGCCTTATGCGCATTGGAATGCTGACTGACACATACAAACCATATATCAGCGGCGTAACAAATCATGTTTCCCTTAATAAGAATGCTATGGAAGCAGTTGGTCACGAGGTTTTCGTATTTACTTTTGGTGGACAAGATTATATAGATGAAGAGCCAAACATCATTAGATCCCCTGCAGTACCTATAGCTGACACTGGATACAATCTATCATTCCGTTATAGTAGACATGCACAGGAAATATTATCCACAGTCGATGTAGCACATGTACATCATCCCTTTGCAAGTGGTCGACTGGCCTTACGGTATTGCCAAAACCACAATATCCCCATAGTATTCACCAACCATACACGTTATGACTTGTATGCACAGGCATACCTACCACATCTACCAGAAGCAATTCCGGAAGCATTTTTGCAAGCTTTCCTGCCCAGTTTTTGTCGGCAATGCGATCTTGTAATTGCGCCTTCTCCAAGCTTAAAAGAATTATTAAGTGACTTTGGAGTCGATGCACCCATCAAAATAGTACCTAATGGAGTTGACTTGAACAGTTTCCGTCCTGTAAATAAAGGGTTCCGAAGGGAAGAAATAGGCATTGACAATAACGATCTTGTGCTCATATATGTTGGTAGATTGAGTCCAGAGAAAAGTCTTACTATGCTTCTAAGAGCTTTTGCCGGTGCGCAAGCTGCTGTAGAGAATCTCAAACTAATTATTGTTGGCGAAGGGAGCGAATTCGACAATTTGCGAGATTGGTGCGAGAGAGTAAATATAAGTCACGCAGTACGTTTTACGGGCAAAGCTGCCTATCACACAGTGTCCGAATATCTCAATATGGCTGACGCATTCGTTACACCTTCCGTGTCTGAGGTACATCCCCTTTCTATCATTGAAGGTATGGCAGTGGGTCTCCCAGCCATTGGCATAGAATCACCTGGTGTTGGTGATATAATCCAAAATGATGTTAACGGTATGCTCTGCCGTAATGATCTGGCAGACTTTACAGCCAGGATGGTAAGACTTATGCTGGATGACACCTTACGAATTCGTTTGGCCTCTGGTGCAACTCAAACTGCCAAACATTATGATATTAGCCGGACAGCTTCACAATTACACAATCATTATCAAGAAGTTATTGATAGCACAATGCAAAACTCCATAAAAAGAGATAAGAAGTTAAATATAGGGAGACTTTTTAGGTAATTCATAGTGAGTCCTTTACAGCATGTGGTGTTTGTACTAAGCTTGGTAAACATGCTCCCATTATGAGTCCGTAAGTAAGTTAATAGTTATGGGCAAAACAGATGCCATCAAGATAATCTCACTTAATCGCAAAGCCAAGTTTAATTATCAATTAATGGAGACTTTGGAGGCTGGATTGTCTTTGTTGGGCAGTGAGATAAAATCAGCGCGAACCGGAAATGCCCAACTGAGAGACGCATTTGTCGAACCAATAAACAACGAATTGTGGCTCCAAAACGCTCACATAGCGCCCTACAAAATGTCACATTCCCAAAACCATGACCCCATGAGACCACGTAAGTTATTGTTGCACAGACGTGAAATCAACAAGTTAATCATCAAAACACGAGAGGCTGGTCTGACTATCATACCTACCAAAATGTACCTAAGACATGGTCGTGCTAAGATAGAAATTGCTGTAGCTCGTGGCAAACGTCAATACGATAAAAGACAATCAATAGCAGAAAGAGAAATGAAGAGATCCATGCGCAGACAACTAGGACGACGGAAATAACATACAATTACCTGCCAAGTGTGTCACACACAAACTTCCAGCAAAGTCCTACTCTAGCGAAACACCCAGTCATTCTAGAACAAATTTTAACCTTATTCTCTCTCATGTTATAATCCGAATAAGGGGATGACAGGCTTCGACGGAGGAGGCTGTCGTCAGGCTGCGAGCCGAGAGGCGCCGAACTCGCAAAATCAGCGCAAACATATAACAGGCAAATCAAAAGCCTACAACGCTCTTCCGCTTGCCGCATAAACCCGGTATAGCAAAGAGTAGATCTTCCTAAATGCAAGATCCGTCCACTCCCAGCGACACCAGCCGCTCGGGTGTTGGGCGTCACTAATGCTGGTGTGCCACGCACGACGCCGCTAACTGCGTGAAAGAAATAGCGACTAGGTCGGATGTTGACCCTGTTGGTTGGGGCACAACCGATGAAATCTAAATAGACCAACTACGCTCGTAGACGTTTGTCGATCAATCCTTACGGACCCGAGTTCGATTCTCGGCATCTCCACCAAATATTGTAAAGCGCCCACTATATAGTGGGCGCTTTACAATAAAGACAAACTTTTTATCCTAACTGCTCGATTGATTTGTTGCTATAGCAACAGCATCGCTCAACATATTAGTCAGATCAGCCCAGTCTTGCATTGTGAGTGTTTGAGCTCGACAGCGCGAATCTAGTCCAATATTTGCTAGGGCATTTAATATTTGTTCTTTGTTTATCCTTAAGCCATTTGATAATGCGTTTTGTAGCTGCTTACGCTTCTGACCAAAGCCTGCTCTTACTATTCGGAAGAATAACGAGGAGTCTGCATGTATATGATTGGCAGGATCAAATACATCAAGTCGAACTAAAGCGGAGTCTACTGCTGGCACAGGATAAAAAGCACCAGCGGGAATATAATCCACTATTTTCACATCCGAATAGAATTGTGCGCTAACAGCAAGCAAGTTCATTTGACCGGGAGTCGCTATCATTCTTTCAGCAACCTCTCTCTGAACTGACATTGTAATAGATCTCGGAAGCATACTACTTTGAAACAGATGTCTTATAATCTGACCAGTGATGTAATAAGGTATGTTAGCGACAACCACGAAAGTGGAAACATCATATTGCGCCATCAGTTTGTGCGGTTCGCATTCCAGTATATCTCCTAAAATGACGGTTACATTTCTGTTTTCGACCAAGACATGATTAAGTATAGGTATCAATCTATTGTCGATCTCAACTGCAATGACTTTACGAGCAACAGACGACAATGCAGTTGTTAGACTACCTGAACCAGGACCGATTTCCAATACTACATCTGCTCTACTGATTTCCGCAGCAGTTACAATACGGTTTATCCACACAGAATCATACAAGAAATTCTGTCCTAAGCTTTTTTTTGGATAAAAATCAAATTTTTTTAGCAGCGCGCTGGGTTTTTGTATCATGGTAGTATCCAAACAATCTGATCAAGAGGAGGAACTGGCGTTCGCAAATAAACTGTCACATAAGATCGCCAAGATCGATAATTGTGATCTTCATATCCTAAGTCAATTATGAGTCCTCGTATACCACTGCCAGTATCCTCAGCTGTGGCAAATCCATACCCTGGTACATACATAGTACTTCCCAAAGGTATATATCGTCTGTCAACGGCAACCATTCCCTTTTTAAGTGGTTTGCCAGTACGGGTAAGACCATACCATGGTGCAGTAACTGGGGTGCCAGCACGGCTAGGAGAATATGATGTAGCTAACATAGAAACGGCACGCCAGTACTCCACAGTGCCATCAGGCGTCTCTATATTTCTAATCGGTATCTGCATGCCATACCCCATTATCCTAGGCAAAGGAGCAGTATGAATCCATTCATCCAACAACACGTCTTGAGACGGAACACCATTAATATGACGTACTCGCAAGCGGCGTGCTAGCACTCCAGATGTTCCAGATTGCTGGACACGTGTCCTATCAATCGCTAAGTCCGCCATTCCAATCCATTGTTTATCAAAAGGAATGGGCTCATATTCAACCCTGTATTCATCGAACACCCTTGTCACTTCAATCTTTCCTAGTGCTTTTGCAGAGAGAGGCGGTTCACTATAGTCTCGACCTAGCAGAGTTACACCAGACTCTCGCAATATGTCGGATACTATGTCATGGTGTGTGCGAAAATCTATTACGCCGCCATCAACACTGATTAGAATGGGGCGTGAACGCTTTATATTTATAGTCATTCCCGCATAAACCAATGTGTCTAATGAAGGATCGATTTCATCTCCGGCATATATGTCTAAACCAACATCAGCCAAAGACCGGCCTACAGTATTGGAACCTGATTTAAAACTAATAGAACTACCATCGTCTATGATATTTATCGGAATCCGTAGATCGCTATCAGTGGGTTCAGGACTAACCACAATCTTTCCCTGATCAAGTGGCATGCAACTAGCAATCAGAAATACTATAGCTAATAATGCCATCATTGATTTCACCGCTTTGTATACAATGTAGTAGTGCATTAGTGGATAAATAAACAATCGAAAGCGGAGAGGGTGGGATTCGAACCCACGATGGCTCACGCCATACTCGCTTTCCAAGCGAGCGCACTAGGCCAACTATGCGACCTCTCCATAACATGCGTATATTTTTCATTATAGCACGGCATAATTGAATATTTTCTTAGTGAAAACAACAGACACAAGTAACATACCATACAATCATGTTACAATCATATATCAAAACATGAAATTGGATTGTCTAAGTTTTAATGCTCAATATTCTACAGAAACATAAGGAATATCATGGTGGAAAAAAATAGAAAGGCGGTTGTCATAGGAGCTGGAGTCATTGGTTGCTCTATAACCTTTGAGCTGCAAAAGAAAGGATATTCAGTCACCTGTATAGATAGGAACGACAAAGTAGGATGGGGATCCACTGCAAATTCGACTGCAATTGTACGAACTTGCTACTCTACTGTACAAGGAGTTTCCTTAGCATACGAAGGTCTATCTTACTGGAAAGATTGGGGGAATTATGTGCAATGCAATCACAAATCAGATATTGCTAAGTATATCGAATGTGGCATGACACAAATTATGGCCCCGGACAATCATTGGAAAAAGGTTATACCAATTTACGATAAATTAGGGATCGAGTACAAGATTCTAGACGTTGACGAATTACGAAAACAATTTCCTTTCATGAGCACAGCATCTTTTTGGCCACCCTCCTTACCAAATGACGACATGTTCTGGCAAGAATCATCTAAAGAAGTGCCTGGCGCTGTTTACAATCCAGGAGAAGGTTATGTCAGCGATCCGCAATTAGCTACCAGAAATCTTCAAGAATCCGCCGAAGCTGCTGGGGCAAACTTTTTGCTAGGAAGAAAAGTTACTGCGATACTACGTGATGAGCATAAAGTACACGGATTA
>CAJWIA010000107.1 GCA_913040765.1 uncultured Anaerolineales bacterium
AGCATGGGCCTGTGTAGCAATTGCTCCAACCTCTGATTTCGCCCAAGAAACAATAGAACCAACTGCAAGAAATTTGCTAGCAACGGCAACACCATATGAGTTGTCCTTTGGATCAGACGCTACTATTGAAAAAGTATTAACACATATTGACATTAGTTGTCACACTACTAACTATAGTTTGTATACAACCTACACAATTAAGTTGTCTATTATTGTTAGTCATAATGTTTAGCATTTTGACAAAACAGAAGATACTAGTTATGGTACTACCTAGCCTCGAGCAATCTGCGCTCTACAGCAGCTACCACCGAATAGTTAGGGTCACAAACATTACCAACTCTTAGTTCCAAGATCTGCGTAATCCATAGAAGAGCATCAGTACTATTCATATCGTATTCTGTAGCCACCCAGTCAACCAAACCCGTACAAGCAATTCTTGTCGCATCTTCGAGTGGCCTGGCACTGCCCACGACCATCATATAATCTTTATTGGTTATTCTTGGCCACCCAATGGCTTCACCTTTTATTAGTTCGAAGTGACAGACTAAATTCACCGGCACTTCACAAGCAACACCACCAATCTCGCCGTGACCTTGAGTAGCGTGCCCATCACCGCAAAAAAACAAGGCGCCTTCGTTCAAAACAGGTAAATGCACAGTATTACCCGCACAGGTCTCAGGACAATCCATGTTGCCGCCATAATGCGCTGGAGTAAGCGCATTAATTGCTTCCAGTTTTGGTGCTGTACCTATAGTACCCATAAATGGAGCTAATTCAGTACTAAGATCCCCAAACCAAACTTGATTATCACGGATAGGTAACTTGCGCACTATATCTGGAATAGCATCTGTCAACATTTCCGTGACGGCAGTTGGTGTTAGTAGTCCAAATTTAGGCACCAACCCAGTGACAGCCCAATCCCGAGTAATTTCGATATCTTCAATATGCACCAAAAGAGTATCTCCATCCTCAGCACCATTCACAAAAATAGGACCTGCCTGGGGATTCAAGTAAGGATACTCACAAACATCAGAAAATTTCTGATCTTCCTCTACCAACAAATTTTCGAAACAATCGACGCAGTGTATCCGCACAGTCTGTCCTGGATCAATTTTAGCGATTGGCTCATGTTCTGCAGAGTACGTATACGGATATTCTCTCCCCTGAAATACATCCAAAATACTTTCGCTCATAAGAACCCTCCTATTATCTAAATATTAGCCAGTTGATTTGTACAGTAGTCAAGACTGTACTATTCTTCCATCTCTAATCGCACCCGTTCTGAGAATTTATCTATATTGGCCACTGCGCCATAATATTGGTCCAGATCACTCATCATGGGTTCACATGTGCTTTCAACTCTATCATCTAGCGTCTCGGATCCTTCATATGCGATCATCGAATCAAAGCAATCAGATGACGATTGTAGATAATTCAATGCTTTCGTATACCAATCTTCCAGATCCTCCTCAAACTTTATGAAATCAAGATTAGTCAAAACCTCCGCGCCCATATGCCTTAAGGACGAATCTGTAATACTAGAAAGACAATTTGGAGGCGACACACGCAGCAACTGCGATTGCAAAGCCTGTGCCGCATACTTAGCTTTAGCAAGTCTATCCAACCTATCTTCATCAGAAATAGATTCATCCCAGAGCGGCAGTATCAATTCCTCATATGCTTGATGGCTCTGTATAAACGGATTGTAAAACGCCGAATATGCCTGGTCCAAGCACTGGATGGCATTATTCATATCTGCATTAACTACTGCATCATCCTGCTCTGCTCTATCTATTTCTACATCATCAATTGCAGCATCTTTCTCACCAGTACCGCCGTTCATATCGGACACATGCACAATTTCGTCACCTCGTACAAGAGCCACTATATCGTCGAAAAATCGATTTCCAGTCATATAACTCATGCCAATCACTATTACTATTACAATGACAAGTATCACAAGAGCATTTTTGGATTTAAGGAGATTGATCACAATCACACTTTCCTATAAATATTAATCTAGGGTCGCTCATTTATGTCGTAAATCAGAAATGTATCCATAAATACACAAATAATAAAACTAGCTAGACTTGAATTAGTTCTACATCAAGTCTTTTTTTACCACGTAAATGTCTAGGCTTCACCTCGGGACACTCCCATGCTTCCACAGGCGTTTGTTTCCGCAACGGAATAAATTGAGGTAAAATCCCACAAGCAAAACATTGGTCACGACAATCGATCCTTGTTTCGCCTTCCTTGCTCCATTGATAATCCTCTAACAAGAATGACTTCTTGACTGCGCTATCAATGTGATCCCAAGGTAATGCTTCATCGCCTTTTCGCTCTCGATGGGTATAAAATTCAGTGTCCAGTCCGCATTCCTCAAACGCTCTAAGCCAGGCACGATAATTGAAATGCTCCCACCAACCATCAAATTTAGCGCCGTTCTTATAAGCCTCAAGTATCACATTGCCTAGCCGCCTATCACCGCGCGACAACCACGACTCCATCATTGTTTCATGTGGTTTGTTCAAATTGAGCTTCAGGCCTCGACCACGCACTTCACGCCTCAACAATCTCTGCTTTAGTTTGATCTGGTCCAAACTGTCCGAAGGTGACCACTGAAAAGGTGTATGTGGCTTAGGGACAAAAGTGCTTACACCAACATTCAGCTTAGCCTTGCCCCCTATCACTTTCCGACCCTCAGCCAAAACAGCCTTTGCTAAATCAGCAATTTCATGAACATCTTCAAGGGTCTCTGATGGATGACCAATCATAAAGTACAGTTTTAAAGTTGTCCATCCTCTAGAATATATTTCTCTGGCTGTCTCAAGCAATTGCTCAGTAGACACAGGTTTATTGATAATTTCACGCATGCGTTCAGATGCTGCCTCAGGAGCAAGTGTAAAACCTCCCCGACGACCAGCCATCTGCAACCGATCCATCAAGTCTACAGATACAGTCTCAATCCTCAAGCTAGGCAACGAAATATTTAGATTAAGATGACCAAACTCAGTCGTAATAGCCTCAACCAAGGATTCAATATGTTGATAATCTGAGGATGATAGAGATAATAATGCCACCTCTTCGTACCCAGTATACTTCAGCATTGACCGAACTGCCTCAACAACTTCATCGACTGATCTTTCCCGGACCGGACGAGTTATCATTCCCGCCTGACAAAACCGACAACCCCTCGTGCAACCACGCATAATCTCGATAGGAGCACGATTGTGTACTACATCCACAAACGGAACCACAAACTTAGTTACCGGTGGAGGCATCTCCTTTACTATTCTTTTCAAAACAGGCAACTGTGCTGCTTTATCACTCGACACAACTTTTTTAAGGGTTCCATCAACATGGTAAGTTGGATGATAAAACTGTGGCACATAAATACCATCAATCGCAGCTAGCTCTCTATACAAATCAGTACGGTCCACTTCCTCTGTCTTATGGTGTTTATTACTATTTGCATTACGACACCATTTCTGCACAGTTTCAGCAATTTCCATCATTGCTTCCTCACCCTCTCCAATCACAAAAGCATCAATAAAGTCAGCCATCGGCTCCGGATTGAAAGTAGAATGTCCTCCAGCAACCACAAGAGGATATTTACCAATCACACGATCCGCACTACGATACGGCATATTTGACAGCTTTAGTAAATGAAGTGTATTAGTATAGAGTTGCTCATAGGGAAGCGAAACACCTAAGATATCAAACTCGTCAATAGGATGATATGACTCCAAAGAATACAGAGGAATACCTTCTCTCCGCATAACTCTCTCCATATCCTGCCACGGCAAATAAACCCGCTCAGCCAACATATCATCACGTTGATTAATTAACTCATACAATATTGCTAGACCTAAGTTTGGCATCCCCAAATCATAGATATCCGGAAAAGCTAGCGCGACCTTCAACCTTGAGCTAGACCAATCTTTGATAATACTATTTACCTCACCACCAACATACCGTGCTGGCCTTTGGACTTCATGAAGTAACTTTTCAAGTGTATCTGCAATAAATTTAGATTGCATGTCTATCGAACCATATATAACTACGACCTACTATTCTCATTATCCACCGTACTATAAAATGCTAAAACTGTATTCCCGTACTGCCTCTTGTCAAACATACACAAGTTCTTAAAATCATATTCACTAAATTCAGAAGGGTCCATCTGCGCTATCACCCAGCCATCATTGCTCATCCATTCCAAATTATTGTCAATATGCTCTAATGCGCTAATCCACATACCATTATATTGAGGCGGCGCTATATAAATATATTCGAACTTCTTGCTTTTTGAACCATCTAAATACTCAAAAGCATCAGTCTGTTGCACCTGACCTATGTTGGACAGTTTAGTTACACTAAGATTACTATTGATCACTTCGATAGCACTAGAGTTAACATCAAGAAACATCGCGTATGATGCGCCTCGACTCAAAGCTTCTATTCCAACACTACCAGTCCCAGCAAACATATCCAACATACTCGAATTGATAATGTCGGAACCGATTATGTTGAACAAGGCCTCCTTTACACGATCAGTTATCGGTCGAGTAATACTAGCATCGACCTGTTTGAGACGCACTCCACGGGCCTTCCCCGATATCACTCTGATTCTACTCAAGATATACTATAAATCCAATTCAACCAATTCACGTAAAGCTCGCAAATTGCCGTATGGAGTAACTATTGGCGCAACACATCCTGTACCCAAAACCAATCTTTTACCATTGGTGGATTTTATCGCATCTAAACCTTCCGCATATATTTCCTTTGGAGTGCCCTGAACCAATGTTTCCTCCTGCCTTATTCCACCACACACAGCTTTTGGCCATGATTTCAAACCTTCACTCAATGAAGGTTCTGTTTCTCTATCATGCCAGTTTAATACTGATGCTGGATAGTCTACAATCAAGGAAAACATCACATGGCTACCATGCAAATGCAGTACATTTAGCCACAAATCATCAACGGCTTGTAATATCTGCAAATCATATGGCCTAGCAAATTCTCTGTATTCAGATTCGGACAAATCCAAATGACTTGCCCATTGAAGCGCATAGAAAATACCACTAATCCCTGTTTCTCGCGCTGCTTCTATGAACCTAATGGTTTGATCAGTAATAATCTGAAATGCATCTTTAATTACATCGGGATGAAGACGTATATGCAAAAGCAATTCATCCGGCCCTACAAGATTCCTAGCCTGTGTCATCGGACTAAAAACAGTTTGGATAAATGGAGTGCCCTCTTCCAGGCCCCGACCTATCAATTCTAGACCTCGAACAATCTCTCCCATCTGCCCTGCATGTGGGTCCAAAACTTTTAACTTGTTCCATTCATCTAGCTTCTGTACAAGCGCTTTGCCGTAATCACGTGTACCATGCGAATTTCCCTTCCAATAAGTTGTAGCCCCCCAATCTGTCAAGCAATAACTACTCGCGGGAGTTACTTTAACAAAATCGAAATCAAAATTCCGCTGAAATGCTAATGTGGCCGCAGCAAAAGTATCACTGCTTTGGTCATCTACTGGCTGGTGACTCCAAGCCGCAACAGGAACACGATCAACTTCACTACCAGAAATAGCTGCCATCAA
>CAJWIA010000108.1 GCA_913040765.1 uncultured Anaerolineales bacterium
AACGAATAGCATTGTTGGCAACTGTATTGTTAGCAATTCATCCCTCCTTTGTTTTCTGGAGCCGCCAGGGTACATTAATTGCTTCAATCACTCTGGCATTGATGATGGCTTTGTTCTGGGCTTGTCGGAATTGGTATATACGTGGAACATGGCAGACAGCCATAGTAGTAGGACTGTTGGCAGGACTAGGAACATACTCAAAAATATTGTTTGTATGGATATTACTTGGAATAATAAGTACTACTATCATAATCAACCTGCCCAATTTAATGTTCGGCCACAAAAAAATGTGGCCAAGACAACCAAATTATATTGACATGATTGCAGCAATAGCCGGTTTCGCAATCGGTATCAGTCCTGTAGTGGTATTTAATTTAATGAGCAAAGGAGCATCCTTTGCTAGAACAGGTGATATTGCAACTTCAAATAGCAATATTTTGGAGAATGTTTTGGGTCGAATTGACCACTTTGTGGCTGTGCTTACAGGTAACAGCCACCTATGGTATCTAGGAAGCTCTCCCGGAAATAGACTGTGGCTATGGGCTTTAATCATTAGTTTAATTGTTTCAATTACTAGTGCAGTGTGTCACCAAACTAGGAGTCAAAAGAATTTTGTATTGCTACTGCTTTTGTTAACCAGTCTATTACAAGTACCTTTCACACCCACTCCATCAGGACTGTTTCCACACCACTTAGCTATTTTTGCGCCGTTGTGGACTACACTCGTAGCTGTAAGCATCACAAGCATTCCACGACTATTACTTCAAATATATCCCTTGAGCAAAAACTATCACTTTACAATGCTCATTGTAATAGCTTGGGCATTCACTACCTTAATAACTAAAGACTTGCATACAAATATAAAAATGCACGCCACCTTAGGCAAAGTTGGTGGTGAGAGTCCTCACACCGATGCTATCTATACATTGGCAAACCATCTAGATAGAATGAGACCCCAGAATACAGTTGCATTAGACTGGGGATTTGCGCCACAAGTACAGTTTCTCACTAATGAAAGAATAAAGCCTCAAGAAGTATTTGGTTTCACCGAAAAAACAGACGCTGGCTTTGTGGAACGATTAGATCATTTTAACCCCGATAATGACACAGTATATGTACTGCACACAGAAGCCAAGAGTTTTATCAATCGACGTACAGACTTTGCACTTTATACTAGTAGTCGCGGACGTCACCTAGAGAATATAGGTACTATTTCACAATCTAGCGGAACACCGATATTTGAAATCTTTGTTGCTAACAAAGAAAAATAAAGAAGATATTGTAGTCAAATTGCACTCAGAAGTTTCTGTTGCCCACCAGTTGCACTATTTCTGAAATTTGCCCATCCTCTCTACGCCAAACTTCATGTGGAAAGTTGGATGAAGCCGATAACACAAAAGAGAAAGCAGCACCAATACCCTTTATATTTCGTAAGCGTCGATAATAATCAACATATTGCTGCCCCTTAGATCTTTTGGACACCTCACTATAAGGATTGGAGAACTCAGTAACAAACAGTAATTTTTCGGGATATAACCGACGAAATTCCTCGTAAACTAATCCGCCAGTTGGCTGCATCATATCTGTGTCACTAATCCAGTAACAATGACAACCAATCCAATCAGATGCGAGAGCTGCGATTTCAGATTGTTGCAAGAATATCCAAGAGTCCATTCTCTGGCCAGGAATCTCATGTCCCGGAGAAAGGCCTGGATATCCGAAAAGGGCTTCCGGATAATGTGACTTCAGGCGCTCTACCACTTCCAGAAACCATTCAGCAAACTGATGGCCATCCTGCCACGAATGATGCAAACCTTCAATTTGTAGATTCGGTTCGTTGTGAACTTCGAAATAACGTATTCCTTGCTCATATAATTGATATATGTCATCTTCTACCCAAGACACAAAATCCGCAGAACTCACTTTACGATCACGAAAACCTGCAAATAAGCGCACAAGTAGAAACATGTCTTTGTTAATATTAAGCAAACGCTTGACATTCTCTGGAGGAGCATTAGAAAGCAGTTTCACTGCTTCCATACGAGCATCTCTAATCACCGGAAAGTCAGGTTCCAAAAGAGGTCCATCAGCACGTCCATGCACTCCGACAAGACACATGTCATGTTCCCACTCCACTACAATGGACTTTCCCGGTAATTGTGTTTCATCTTCAGGAAATTGTAAAAATGGTGTAGGGTCAATAATGTCACTGGGGTACTGAGTCATACCAGCTGCGCTAGCCCCCTCTTTCTTTAATGTCAGATGTAAATGGGATCCAGTTGAGTTTCCAGTAGAGTTGGCAAGACCAATCTGTTCCCCAGCTTTTACATTCTGACCCACAGCAACAAGAGCTCTGTGAAGATGAGCATAAATAGTACGATATCCATCTTGGTGACGCAATCTTACATGGATTCCATAAGGATGACTACCACTACCATCGTGCACCCTGTAAACAGTGCCTGCAGCACAGGCATACACACTTGAACGCAGTGGTGCGCGAATATCCAAACCTTCGTGTCCAGGCAGTCCCCATCGACGATAAAAATGTTGGTTAACGCCAAAAGATTGGTTAACTTTGGGGTAATTGGTGGGCCATAATAGACGAAAGCTTTTCCCGGCACTACCAAATCTGTCCTCACTGGCGACACGAGCAGACAAAGTGTTTTCTAGCTCAGCTGGAGTGAGAGATTCAATAATATCAAGACGTGCCTCTGGATAGTTCTTACGAAACCAAGAGATAACATTTCGTCCATAGGATTGTGGAGCATCTAGCAGTGTGATAACCTGATTAGGGTACATGTGACGCCCAGCCACATCTAAATCAGATGTTAGGTTGGCATGATAATGAAGCACATATTCTTTGGTTGCAGCAACCCAATTATAATAATCAAGCTTAGGTAAAACAATAATCTGATATTCAGTCATAGAATCTACTAGTAAATTAGTAACAAGATATAAATCGCTGCATCTACAATATTAAACAACAATTATAAGTTTAGTTTTACTCTACAAACTGGTCAAGCCTTCATAGCTATCTGTTTGACTGCTCCGATACGGATGCTATAATGACTACACAAGACTGACTTATGCTATTATGCCTACACAGATAGATGTAACTTCCCTTACCGAATATGTGCGATGGAGCGTGGCTCTATTAGGTGCTTTCGCGGGAGCACTATGGTTAGCTCTAGTTGTTTGGACTTTCCGCGACATGAGAGCTAGATCTAGAGACTTTTTTGCCCAATTGTTAGCTGCTATGGTAGCGGCAACGCTACCAATTGCGGGATTCATTATATATCTTATCTTGCGCCCAAGAGAAACATTGTCTGAGGCATATGAAAGATCCCTAGAAGCTGAAGCATTGTTGCAAGAAATCGAAGAGCGTCCATTCTGTCCTGGCTGTAATAGGCCTACTCGTAACAACTGGCATGTATGCCCATATTGCCAGACCATCCTCAAAAAACCCTGTCCTAATTGCAGACAAATGCTAGACCTCACATGGAATGTATGTGCATTCTGTGCCACTCCAGCGCCCGGCAGGGAAAGTAGAGCTGCTCTTGATGGTAGCCCAAAACAAGAGGAAATGACACAGACAAATCAAACCTAAGATTTCAAAGACTGCCAACCAGCATAAACACCGCTCTCACCTAATTCTTCCTCAATACGCAGTAATTGATTGTATTTTGCCACTCTTTCTGAACGTGCCGGGGCACCTGTCTTGATCTGCCCCATATTTAGTGCGACTGCCAAATCAGCTATAGTGGTATCTTCGGTCTCTCCGGAACGGTGTGAAGCTACTACTGTCCATCCTGCTTTGTTACACAAATCCACTGCTTCAATAGTTTCTGTAAGTGATCCTATCTGATTCAACTTGACAAGCAATGAGTTAGCAGCACCACAATCAATAGCCTTTTGAACTCTATCTGAATTAGTAACTAGTAGATCGTCACCCATAATTTGAATTTTGTCTCCAAGCAACTGTGTCAAGTAAGACCAGCCATTCCAATCACTTTCATGCATTCCATCTTCTATGGATACAATTGGGTAATTGTCTATCCATTCGGACCAGTACCCTACTAACTCTTCTGAATTTAACCAAATATCGTCTACATGTAAGTGGTACTTATCTTTCTCAACATCATAGAATTCACTTGCAGCAGCATCAATTGCAATACCCACTTGCTCTCCTGGTATGTAGCCTGCTATTTCAATTGCAGACAAAATCAATTCCACTGCTGCTTTGTTAGTGTTAAGCACTGGGGCAAATCCACCTTCATCTCCCACAGTTGTCAAAAAACCTTTTTCAGCAAGCACCAGTTTAAGTTTGTGATAAATCTCTACAATCCATCGTATACCTTCTGAATAACTAGCAGCACCAAGAGGCATCACCATAAACTCTTGTATATCTGTAGATTGCCAGTCAGTATGCACACCACCGTTAAGTATGTTGGCCATAGGTACTGGCAGTAGATTAGCTTGCGATCCGCCAATATGTCTAAATAGAGAAACTTGTTGCGACATCGCTGCAGCTTTGGCCACTGACAAGCTTACACCAAGAATAGCATTAGCCCCCAGTCGTGACTTGTCACTAGTGCCATCAAGCTCAATAAGAGCTTCATCAATTTGCTTTTGCTCTCTCGCATCACACCCAACCAACCTATCTGATATCTCGTTTTCTACATTGCCTACTGCTTGAAGCACACCTTTGCCATCATAACGAGATTTGTCATGATCACGTAGTTCCAAAGCTTCATGGCTACCAGTAGACGCACCAGAGGGAACAGACGCACGACCAATTATCCCTCCATCCAGTGTAACTTCAACTTCAAGTGTCGGATTGCCTCGCGAATCAATTATTTCTCGTGCACCAATCTTTGAAATAGATGTAGTCATTTTTTCCCCAGAAATACCTCGTTTGATTTACAAATTAATTGTAGCAAACAATTTGTTGAACACTATATTGTGTTAATAATGTATTTGTTCGCATAATTTGCTTATTCCAAGCTCACAATTTGATATCAATAATTTCGTAATTCAAGCGCCATAGAACGCGCATGTTCGGGAGCAAATCCAACATATTTGTCTACACTCTGCAATTTTTGCCTAATTTCATCAGCACTAAGATATTGCAGCAAATCTTCATTCGAAGATAGGTCATCGACCAATTTGTTTGATTCTTTTGAATCTCCAAGAGTCTTGAATCGCAAAACATGGTCACGTAGAATTTCATGCATATCCTGTCTATTTGCACCAGATTTACAGAGTGCCATCAGCAAAGGCTCTATTGCTGCTAAAATCTTAAAAACATCCAAGTTGTGAGCAGTAGAATCCTCATTAATTACTAGTCCTGCAACCAATTTGATTGTCGTATCTAACAATTCATCAGCAATCAGAAATGCTTGTGGTAATAGCAACCGCCGATTAGCGGAATCATCCAAAGTACGCTCTAGCAAAGTATGAGCGGCATTGTCCCAAGCTACTCGAGGCAAGCCAGCTAGGTATCGACCCAGACTATCTATTTTTTCAGCATTTATTGGGTTGGTCTTAAATGGCATTGCAGATGAGCCAACTTG
>CAJWIA010000109.1 GCA_913040765.1 uncultured Anaerolineales bacterium
CAGTGTGCATATAGAAGCTTCGGTAGTGGTTTTGTGGTCCCAGTTTATGTGTCATGATCCTAGTGATGTGAATTGGATTAATCGTGATAGATTTGTGCTTTCAGCGGGGCATGGCAGTATGCTCTTGTATGCATTATTACATTTAAGTGGATATGCAGTTAGTTTGGACGACATTAAGGAGTTTAGGCAGTGGGGCAGTATTACGCCTGGTCATCCTGAGTATAGTCATACTCCGGGAGTTGAGACTACTACTGGACCATTAGGACAGGGTTTGGCTAACGCGGTAGGAATGGCAATGTCTGAAAGGTGGCTAGCGACTCGATTTAATAAGACCGGAATGTCATTGATAGACCATTACACTTACGTCATAGCAGGAGATGGATGCTTGATGGAGGGTATTTCCCATGAGGCTTGTTCTTTTGCAGGCCACAATAAACTTGGCAAATTAATCGTTCTATGGGACGACAATAAAATCACCATAGATGGTGAGACAAAGCTTTCAACAAATGATGACGTTATAGGTAGGTTTAAGTCATACGGATGGCATACCATAACAGCTGATGGTCATTCATATCAGAGCGTATCCGATGCTATTGACGAAAGTAAGCACGAAACTGATAAGCCGTCATTAATAGCTTGCAGTACTATTATTGGTTTTGGTAGCCCTAATAGAGCAGCGACAGCAAAAGCTCATGGAGAGCCTTTAGGAGACGAAGAGATAAAGTTAACTAAAGAGAAGCTTGGCTTACCGGTAGGAGAAGATTTCTATGTTGATACGGAAGCAATCAATCTCCTGTCTGATGCAGCTAATAGAGGTTTAGCATCTCGGGAAGATTGGAACATGATAGCTGAGAAATATCTAGACAAACACCCTACGGAACATGATGAGTTCACCAGACTTTTATCAGGCGAATACTCTGGTGATTTACTCGATAGCCTACCAGATTTTGCAGGCATCGAAACGATAGCAACAAGAGCTGCGTCTGGCACTGTGTTACAGAGTTTGATTAATGAAGTACCTAATCTGATTGGTGGTTCAGCAGATTTAACAGGATCTAACAGCACCTTGGTTGATGGTCAAAGCATACTTAACTACGAAAATCAATCAGGAAGATATATTTATTATGGGGTGAGAGAGCATGCGATGGGGGCAATAATGAGCGGTATTTCATTGCATGGTGGATTAGTTCCATATGGCGGAACATTTTTGGTTTTTGCAGACTATATGCGTCCGGCGATTAGATTGGCGTCTATGATGGGATTGCAAGTCATATATGTGTTTACTCATGATTCCATCGGGGTTGGTGAAGACGGTCCTACGCACCAACCGATCGAGCATTTGTTGTCACTTCGCTCGATACCAGGATTAACTGTTATTAGGCCTGCTGATGCTACTGAAACATCCGAAGCTTGGAAAAGTGCTTTAACCAGAAGAAATGGTCCAACGGCTTTAGTCCTTACTAGACAGAAATTACCAGTATTGCATCGCACATCTGTTTTGAATGAAGCAAGTGGTGCATCGCAGGGTGGATATGTACTGAGGGAGTCGAATGATCAGCTGCAGGCTATACTTTTGAGTACTGGATCAGAGATCCATGTTGCTTTGGAGGCTAGTGCGATATTGGAACAACGTGGAGTCGGAGCGAGAGTTGTGTCAATGCCTAGTTTTGAGATATTTGATGAGCAATCAAAAGACTATCGTGAACATGTCTTGCCTAGCAGTGTAAAGGTTCGGGTGGCAATAGAGGCGGGAGTAAGTGCTGGGTGGGATAGGTTTGTTGGTGAAAAAGGTAGGATCATCGGTATAGACAGATTTGGTGCCTCAGCGCCTGCCGAGACTGTCTACAAACAGCTAGGACTTACTGCTGATAATGTAGTAGATACTGTGTTGTCCTTAATGTGATCAATGGCAAAAGTTAAATTAGCACCATCCATACTTTCGGCTGATTTTGCTTGTCTAGGTGAGCAAGTGGAGCTATGTCTTGAGGAAGGCTGTGAATTCGTGCATGTAGATGTTATGGACGGCCATTTTGTGCCTAACATTTCTATGGGCCCAATGGTAGTCAAATCATTGAAGCCTTTGTTGGCAAAATATAACGCTGTCATGGATGTGCATCTGATGATTACGAAGCCAGACAACTATCTAAAAGAATTTGCTGAGGCTGGAGCGGATGTAATAACAGTGCACGTGGAAAGTTGTGGCAGATTAGGCGATACAGTAGAAATGATACGGTCTCATGGAGTGCGACCTGGTATTACCTTGAATCCTGATACGAAGTTGGAGAAGATTCTGGAAGTCATACCCAATGTTGATTTGGTGCTTATTATGTCAGTGAATCCTGGATTCGGTGGTCAGAAATTTGTTCCTGCAACCATGAAAAAAATTGCTGATGTCAGAAAAATACTGGATGAAACTGAATCCAAAGCGGAATTAGAAGTCGATGGTGGGATAAAAGTGTCCAATGTTCGATCGGTGGTTGAAGCAGGTGCTAGTGTTGTTGTAGCGGGGAGTGCTATATTCAGTAGCGGAACGACAATTGAGCATAACATTGCAGAAATCAGAAAAGCAGTAGATATCTAAATTTGGAGCTTTCTTGATACTGAATCATATGGAGGGCAACTGTGATAGTAACTACTAGCGACTTATTTGAACATGCATATGGGAAATATGCCGTCGGAGCTTACAATATAAATAACATGGAGCAAGCAATAGGTTTGTTTGAAGGTAATGCTAGGGCAAAAGCTCCGTTCATTGTGCAGATATCTAAAGGTTCTAGAGGGTACGCAGGAGTGGTTATGATAGAGGCTATTATTCTAGCTGCAGAAAAAATGTTCCCCGAAAATATTTTTGCCGTACATTTAGATCATGGAGATGAGCAGACATGCTATGACTGTATTAATTCAGGATTTTATAGTTCAGTGATGATCGACGCTTCTCATGAATCGCTTGCTGAAAATATTTCTACAACGCAGCGGGTAGTAAGCGCAGCGCATGATAGAGGAATTAGTGTGGAGGCTGAACTTGGGATGTTGGGTGGCGTAGAGGAGGATATACAGATAGATGAAAAGCATGCCATGTTAACTGATCCAGACGAAGCTAAAGAATTTGTGGTGAAAACGGGATGTGACAGTCTTGCGGTTGCAATAGGAACAAGTCACGGAGCCTACAAGTTTTCAGGAGGACAAGGGCTTCATTTCGACCGAATTGCTTCCATACAAGAAAAGTTGCCAGAGTTTCCACTAGTAATGCATGGTTCTAGCTCGGTTCCGAAATCAGAAGTGGAACGGATAAATGATGCTGGTGGTGCTCTAGATAGTTCGGCTCGTGGGGTTGATGAAAACGAATTTGCTAAGGCGGTGGAACTAGGAGTGGCAAAAGTAAATATTGATACAGATGGTAGATTGGTTTGGACTAGAGTGCACCGGGAGTTTTTTCGTGATCAACCTGCGGTTTATGATTTTCGAAAACCCGGATCTATATTAATGAGTGAATATGCGGATTTTATTGAAAAGAAAAGTTGCAAACTTATGTCTTCAAGAAAATTGAAAGATCTTCGTGATAATCTAAGTTAGTCTACTTGGCGCATATCAAATATCAGTTTTAATATGGCTAAATTAACTAGGCAGTTGTTGTTCGAGAATCCCATAGATCAATATATCAAATGGCAACAAGAGGCCTATGAAGCGGATGGCCACAAACTTAGCTCGATGGCTCTTGCTACAGCTGGTTCAAATGGAATACCTTCTATTAGGACTGTGTTACTTAAGGAAGTCACAAAGGCGGGCTTTGTTTTCTATAGTAACTACAATAGTGAAAAAGGCCGTCAAATTCAGGAGAATCCTAAGGCTTCAATTTTGTTTTACTGGGAAAGTCTTGAAAGGCAAGTTAGAGTAAGTGGAGTTGTAGAAAAACTAACTCCGGTTGAGTCAGATGACTATTTTCAAAGTAGACCTAGAGGAGCTCAAATTGGCGCAATTGCTTCACCTCAAAGTGATCGTATAGAGAATAGAGATGAGTTAGAAGTTAGATATAGAGTGATAGCTGAGAAATATGAGCGGATTTCAGTTGAAAGGCCAAAAGACTGGGGTGGATATAGATTATTGCCTGAAACGTTTGAATTTTGGCAAGGGCGTTCCGATCGATTACATGACAGGTTTCAGTATTGTCTAGATGGTGCTGGCATTTGGGTAATAGAGCGTTTGGCACCATGAAATGCTTTGCTATGCTGGATTACTACTAAATACTTATAAAAAGAATTCAATCCGTAAATGTACAATATTATGAAACTAAATCAGGTTGTCTAGCGTGATGGTTACGGCTAGAAAAAAACTTTGGTTGGTTGTAGTGCCGTCAATATTATTGGTCGGTACCGCAGCATTATTGGTTACTATGTTGCGATCCGACACAAATCAGTCGGTTAGATATAGTGATGATGTGGTTTTTGACATAACTGGGGAGGATAAGTTTGATGCTCAGATAAGGGCGATGTGGCAGTTGAGCGCAAGCTACTTGCGTGCGAGGCCAAATTTGGATTTAGAGTCAATACCGGTTACGGCTAATGTAATACCATATGGCATAAACACTTTTCTAGAACAAGAGGTTGAAGTGAAAAAAAGGGAAAGACAGGTGCAAATTATATCGGATGCAGGGTTCAATTGGATTCGGCAGGAGTTTCCATGGGCAGATATCGAGGTTCATTCTAAGGGTGAGTTTGATGATCGCAGATCGGGAAATAGTGTTGATGCCTGGCTTAAGTATGATCAAATTGTAGAATTGGCAAAGCAATATGATTTAGAGGTGATAGCAAGATTGTCTTCTCCTCCTAATTGGGCGCAAGAATTAGGAGATGTTAATGGGGCGTTTGCTCCGCCGGCATCGTATGTGGATTTTGCTGATTATATTTATGCTGTTGTTGATAGATATAGAGGTGATGTGTCCTACTATCAAATTTGGAATGAGCCTAACATTTATCCGGAATGGGGCGAACAACCTGTTAGCCCAGAGGACTATACAGAAATGTTGTGTGTGGCATACCGGGCTGTTAAGGACGCCAATTCCGATGCAGTCGTGTTGGCGGCTGCACTGGCGCCTACTGTTGCACTTAGCGAAAGAGACTTGAACGACTTTGTATATTTAGAAAGAATGTATCAATCGGGCGCAGGTGATTGTTTTGATATTATGTCAGTTCAGGGATATGGTTTGTGGTCGGGACCAACTGATCACAGAATGCATCCCGGTGTAATTAATTTTGCACGCAATAAATATATACGAGATATTATGGTTGCTCATAATGATAGCGAGAAATCTATTTGGATAAGTGAGATGAATTGGAATGCACTGCCAGATGGGAGTGGGATCCATCCCACTTATGGCCAAGTTACACTAGATCAACAAGCAAAGTGGGTTCCGTTCGCCTATGAACGGGCAAGTAGAGAGTGGCCATGGGTAGGAGTTGTGAACTTTTGGTACTTCAAACGAGCATCTGATGCTGAAGTAGATCAGAGTTGGTACTACTTTCGAATGGCTGAT
>CAJWIA010000110.1 GCA_913040765.1 uncultured Anaerolineales bacterium
TGTCAGAGTTTACAGTCTATCCGGCTATTGATTTGCGTAATGGTACAGTGGTAAGGTTGAGACAGGGAGACCCTGATCAACAAACAACGTACTCTACTGATCCGCTTGATACTGCCAAAGGTTGGGTGAATTTAGGAGCAGATTGGTTGCATGTGGTTAGCTTGGATGGTGCGTTTGGCGATTCGGGTTTTGCTAACATGAAAGCTTTGGCCCAATTAATCGAAACCGGAGCTCGAGTGCAGTTTGGAGGTGGACTACGGGATATAGATACGATTCAACATGTATTTGATTTGGGAGTAAGTCGGGTGGTTTTAGGAACTGTTGCAGTAACCAGCCCTCAAATTGTTGATACAGCTCTAGCTTTATTTGGTTCAGAAAAAATCGCCATTGGTGTTGATGCCCGTAATGGGGTCGTGAAAGTGAAGGGCTGGCAGGAAGAGACAACATATACAGCGGTGCAACTGGCTGAACGTTTAAAGATTCAGGGTGTAAGATGGATGGTATTTACAGATATATCCCGTGATGGGGTTGGAACTGGTCTAAATCTAGAAGCGACTATCTCGCTGGCTGACAGCACTGGATTAAACGTAATTGCTTCTGGGGGTGTGAATACATCATCGGATGTGCTCGACGCCCAATCATCTGGGCTTGCTGGAGCAATAGTTGGTCGTGCACTTTATGAAGGTAAGATTGATCTTGATCAGTTGTTGGAAAATGTTCGGCAAAGTAAATGTTAGCCAAACGAATTATCCCTTGTCTTGATGTAAAAGATGGTCGTGTGGTAAAGGGTGTCAACTTTGTTAATTTGCGTGATGCAGGTGACCCAGTGGAACAAGCACGCATTTACGATCGAATGGGTGCAGATGAACTTGTGTTTTTGGATATTTCTGCAACTTATCGGGGACATCAGACAGTGATTGATATAGTTCGTTCCGTAGCAGACCAAGTATTTATGCCACTTACCGTTGGTGGTGGTATAAGGACCGTTAGTGATATGCGTGATCTGCTTTTGGCTGGTGCTGATAAGGTGAGTGTTAATTCGGCGGCGCTAGCCAATCCAGAACTGCTTGTTGATGCTTCAGAGCGTTTCGGGAGTCAATGTATCGTGCTTGCGATTGATGCAAGGGTAACAAAAAACGATGACAGTAAATTTAGCACACAAAAATGGGAAGTATTTGTTAGTGGGGGACGTGAAAATACCGGAATCGATGTGTTGGAATGGGTAGAGCGCGGTGTATCTTTAGGAGCAGGTGAGATATTGCTCACGAGTATGAATACTGATGGAGTGATGGATGGTTTCGATATGGAATTAACTCGCACAGTTGCAAATCTTGTTAATGTTCCTGTGATAGCTAGTGGTGGGGCTGGCAAAACTTCTCACTTTGCTGAAATATTGGGAGACGGGTGTGCGGCAGCAGCTCTTGCTGCCTCTGTGTTTCATGACGAAATATTGACGATATCTGAAGTTAAACAATTCTTATCCGAAGCTGGTATTGCAGTGAGGTTGTAAACATGGAAAAGCTCAAATTTGACGCGAATGGTTTGATTACCGCTGTTGTGCAAGATGATACTGAAGGTGAAGTTCTAATGGTTGCCTGGATGAATGCTAAGGCAATTAGATTAACCAAAGAGACAGGTGAAGCACATTTTTGGAGTCGGAGTCGTGAAGAAATTTGGCGTAAAGGGTCAACTTCAGGGAACGTCATGAAAGTAGTCAAATTATTGGTTGATTGTGACCAAGACACTATTCTTGTGCAAGTTAATCCAAGTGGCCCGGCTTGTCATACTGGAGAAGTGTCCTGTTTTTTTCAGGAGCTACGCGATTGAATAGTTTTCGAAAGCCTGTAATAAAGAGATTTGTGCGGGATTTTGCCACCATCCAATTGGGCTTTGCTTTTTTTGCTTTTGCAATTGCCATTGTAATTCGTGCGAACATTGGAGCCACTTCATGGGCAGTTTTAGAAGTTGCACTTGCAGGAATGGTCAACATCACTCCAGGTACAGCTGCGGTCATGGTGGGTGCGACTGTACTTTTGCTAGCACTTACTTTGCGGGAGCCAATTGGTTGGGGTACTGTAGCTAACATTATGAGCATAGGTCCCTGGGAGGATTTGTTTTTGTCGTTGATACCAGAAGTCAATGCTAATTTACCTTTACAATTGTTATTTTTGACTGTAGGTGTGATTTCTATGAGTTTGGGTAGTGCGATATATATTGGAGTGAATGCAGGAGCTGGACCACGTGATAGTTTGATGATGGCTATTGCTCGTACCACTCCACTAGATGTGCGTACCGCTCGGGGAATCATTGAATCAACAGTAGTACTTATTGGCTGGATGTTAGGTGGTCCATTAGGAGTAGGTACTATATTGTTTGCAATACTAATTGGGCCTGGTGTACAACTTGCTTTTCGTTTATTTAACATGGAAACATATGCTCGAAAGAATCTAAAGCAACCTAGTCCCTAAATGGAATAAGGTGAACAAATATGAGTTTTCTTTACAAACTACAGCACATTATTGAGCAACGGAAGTTGCATCCGGTTGGTAGCTCATATACTACTAGCTTATTTAATGCTGGTGAAGATGAAATTGCTAAGAAGATTGGTGAGGAGGCTGTAGAGCTGATATTAGCGGTAAAAGGCCAAGGTGATGAACGTGTTGTCTCAGAAACCGCTGATCTTCTTTATCATGTAATTGTGCTATTGGCGCAATGCGGATTGACATTAGAGTCGGTAGAAAAGGAACTGCAGCGGAGAAAGCGTTGAAACACAATTTGTATCTTCTTGACATTGATAGTGTATTGATAGATCCGGGCGGTTACCGTGAATCATTTTCGCACACAATCAATTATTTCATGCGGGCGATGGGATGGAAGGATAGTAATTCTCATCAGTCAGCAGCACAGGTGTTCGAAGCCCATGGAATTATCAATGAATGGGATATGTGCGCTATATGCTTATCTGGATTGTTTGTAGCTGTAGCTGGGAATATTCCTGACTTGCCTTTTTCTAATTCAGTGTTGGATGCTCTAAATATAGTGAAAACATCAGGAATTCCTAGGCAGGAAGTAAATTTCTCGCAGTTAGCACGTGAAGTAGCTATTGACATAAAACCAAGTGAGACACATTTGCCGGCATTGGCTGCTTCGCGGGTGTTCGACAGCATTATTCGTTCGACTTGTGATCCAAAGATCCATGACCCAATCCGTATGCTAATAGATCATATTTTGTCGAATGCTCGAGACATAGAGAAATCACGTACTATGTCGACATTTCAGAATTATGCGCTTGGTAGTGCGAATTTCGTAAAAACATATTCGATGCCATCATCTTTTGAGACTAGTTCTTTGATTGTTGAACATGATGTTCCAATTTTATCAAGTAGTAATTGCGAAAACTTGTTGTTTGCATCAGTCAAAAAAGAAATCAGACCAGTTATATTTACAGCGCGACCATCATTGGCCCCTAGAGGAGTACATGATGAGGCACATTATTATTCTCCTGAAGCGGAATTGGCAGTTGAATTAGTTGGATTAGAATCAATACCAATGATAGGGTCAGGAAGGACTGAATGGTTGGCTTGGGAGACTGGAGATGACCCAAACAGTTTTATTAAGCCTGCTCTAATACATGCATTGGCAGCCATTGGTACTGCAATTTCAGAGGATGAAGTGTCTGGATTAATGGCTGCCGATATGTTTCTTAAAAAAGGAGTATTGAGTGGCCCTTTGTCTGATTTAGTAGGGAAAGAGTTATTTGTAACAGTTTTTGAGGATTCGGCGCGCAGCATAGAATCTGTTAGCGAAGTCTTAGTTTTATTGCGTGAATTCGGCGTGGAAAGCTCTTTATGTGCTAAGGGAATTGCTGTCGATCATGAAAAACGTCGGCTTTTGTCTGCAGCAGGAGCAACTTTGTTTGATGATATAAACGTCGCTCTGACAAATTGATTTATGTAACGCGCCAATGTCCGCGACGCATTGGATTGATGGCTTCTGATGTTATAAAACATTTGGGATCTATTCTCGAAGCAATTTCTTCAATATCTGACAAATCACGACGTTTTGCAATGACATTTACTTCAAGGACTCTACCGTCTTTGCCGTGACCAATATACTCAGTGACGCCATAACCAGATGTCCGGAGAGCTGTAGACATTTGACGAGCATTTTCTGAAGTTACGATCCTAACATGGCTAAATCCTATAGCAAGGCGTTCTTCCAAAGCCATTCCTACAAGTATGCCAGCCGAATATCCACCTGCATAAGCTACTATGCTGTAAAAATTTTCTAGGTTTTCAAGTACAGACTTTATTACTACTATCCACATTAGCGCCTGACAGAATCCTACTAGTGCGCTTAACACACGTTTACGTTGTACTACTAGCATAACTCGTAACGTGTCTAGGGCTATGTTTCCGACTCGCAGTGTGAATATTAGTAGCGACGTAGTTAGAACAGAAGTTGTGGGTAACATGGTTGTATAGTTGGTAGTTTTATCTATAATGTTAATGTATTATAACGCGTATAACGCGTATAACGCGTATAACGCGTATATGTATTTGTCAAAAACATTGTGGCATGTTATTATCCGCCATCCTTAATCTTGTATGCGATAATATTGTTGAAATTTAGAATTTTGTTTGTAGAATTTGTGAATTCAGGTGTAAAAGGGGTACTAACATAATGTCTGAGCAGCCATCTCCAAACAAGAAGGTATCAACAAGTCAGGTGCGTAGTTTGGCCATGATCTGGGTTGTGCTAACAGTATTGGTTGGCGTGGGCACTTTCTTCGGTTTGTTCTGGGCTTTGGGAGGCTTGGACGGTAGTGATGCGGACACCAAGACTGCAGCTGAGATAGTTACTGACCCATCAACTTTACCTGTTGATTCAGTTTCGGCCAATGATACAAAAGCTATAGCAGAACCTACAGATATAGTTCAGGTTGAACTAGAACCGACATTCACTGAGCCTGCCACAGATATTCCTGCTACACCATCTCCTGAAGTTGTACCAAGTGATACACCCATAGTGGAATCAAATGATGCTGTACCTACTGCCCAGCCTGTTGAACCTACTGTGTCTGTGCCTAATCCCACTGCCACTACAGCTCCAGTTGTTGTAGCTAGTAGCGGTGGATTTGGTTTGGGTGGTCAGGTAATACATGGCGGATTACTAGCACTGGATAAAATGCAAGCGATGAAAATGAGTTGGGTGAAGATACAAAACTATGATCTTGCAGGCGCCACAATTGAGGGTGACATTAATAATGCGCATAACAATGGGCTGAAGATTTTGGTAAGTATCAAAGATAATGCTAATCATAATCGCATAACTGCTCCTGACTATCAGGAGCAATTTATACAGTACCTTGAAAAAGTTGCTGCTCTAGGTGCTGATGCTATTGAGGTGTGGAATGAGCCTAACCTTGATAGGGAGTGGCCCGCTGATCAGATGGGCGGTGCCAACTATACGACTTTGCTC
>CAJWIA010000111.1 GCA_913040765.1 uncultured Anaerolineales bacterium
GTTGAGCAATGAATGCCGTTTGCTCCATTGATGATTGTCTCAAGAAAACCTTGGCACATATTAGGTGTAGCATCGATTGTATTGTCTAGATCAGAAATGTACTCTGTGTGTAGCAACTGGACTGCAGCCGCCGCGAAGAATACATCCACCTTGTGTCCGTCGTTGATGGCCTGTGCTGTACATCCTAATCCTACTATACATTTGAATTGGTCAACATCTGGGCTAGTTACTAACTTAATGAAGAAGTGTTTGCTTATCAGTTTTGTGACCTCCTGATTCAATTTATATAAGAAACTTGCAGATTGCTATTATATTATTTATTCATGCGATGCAAAAATGATTAATCACTAATTTATCATTAGATGGATTTATATTAGTTGTTATGTCAGAAGTGAGGCGGTTTTTGCTTTGGCAAAATACCTGGATTAATATCTAGTTAAGTTTTATCAACTAGAGCAAGTTAGGTAGTGGGATATATTCCAGACCAAAAGTTTCAGCCACAGCTGGATATGTTATCCGTCCACGATATACATTAACTCCACTTGCAAGTGCGCGGTCATATCTGACAGTATCTTCAAAATCCTGCGATGCTAGGCGTACAGTATACGGTAGTGTGGCACTGGTTAGAGCATAGGTGGAAGTGCGTGGCACGGCTCCAGGCATGTTAGTGACTCCGTAATGTAGGACTCCATCTAATTCGTAAACAGGTTTGCTATGTGTGGTAGGTCTGATTGTCTCAATGCATCCACCTTGGTCCACTGCGACATCCACTATGACTGATCCATGTGTCATGCCAGCTACCATCTCTCGAGTTACCAGGCGTGGTGCTCGTGCGCCTGGGATGAGTACTGCCCCTATTACAATGTCTGAGATCTTTACCGCGTCTCCAATATTACGTCGGTTGGAGCTAAGTGTCGTGACGTTACCATGGAGTACATCGTCAAGATAACGAAGTCGGTCAGGGTTGATGTCAACAATCAATACTTGCGCTCCCATTCCAAGAGCTATCTTCGCTGCGTTAATGCCTACAGTGCCCCCACCAATAATAGTGACTGTTGCAGGTCGTACGCCTGGCACACCACCTAGTAGTTTTCCGCGTCCTCCGTTTGCTTTTTCAAGGTAGTGGGCAGCAACTTGAACAGACATGCGTCCAGCAACTTCACTCATTGGCGTCAAGAGTGGGAGAGACCCATCGTCGAGTTCTACCGTTTCGTAGGCAAGGGCTGTGATATTACGTTCTATTAGCGCACCAGTTAACTGTTCATCAGATGCTAGATGGAGATAGGTATAGAGTATCTGACCATCTCTCATCATTTCACATTCGTTTGGTTGCGGTTCTTTGACTTTAACAATTATGTCTGCTTGGGAGAATAATTCAGCTGCCGTGTTTATTAATTCAGCTCCAGCATTCACATATTCTTGATCAGTAAAACCGCTTCCATTGCCTGCTCCGGCTTGAATGAGCACAGTATGTCCTTCGTGGACTAGAGTTTCAGTGGCTCCTGGTGTCATGCCGACACGATGTTCATGATCTTTTGTTTCTTGTGGAACACCTATAATAGATATAACGTATCCTCCAGTCTGTCTCAAAAAACAAATTTAACTAAATTATCGCACAAACAATCTCAAGTGTGAAGTAGTTAGGGCATTACTAATGCTAGGTGACCATATAATAACATTGTAATGACAAGGTAGACATTGTTTTTATTGTGTCAATTTTCATTACTAAAGTGTACGATTAGCAGTTGTTTGTTGGTCACCTAACTGCATAGCTCTATTTACGATGATGCATCCGATAATACTTACAAATAAACACATGATCCACAATGTTTGAGTACTTCTGGAACTCATAAGTAAACCTGCTATAAAAAGTCCGATAGAAGGACCTAGACCATAGAGACTGGTTGAATAGATGGCTTGTCCTGAAGCCCGTAGAGTCTTGGGTAAAATATTGTCGATATATATAACTCCTACAGTAAGCAACGCACTCAATCCAATTCCATGCAATGCTTGCACTGGCAACGCTATATTAGGATCAGTAACTAGAGTGTTCAACAGCCAGCGAAGGGGTAGTGCACTAATACCTACTATGTATGTCATGCGCAAGCCCCACTTACGTATAAACTTCTCGGCATAGTGCATTAGTGGTATTTCAGGCATGGCTGTCACAGCGACAGTAGAACCAATAATCCAAGCTGTTGCATTTAGCTCATTCATGTAAACAACTAAGTATTGATCACCTATACCTACTGTTATTCCCAGACAGACTACCCCCAATAAAAACAAACGTAATCGTCGGTTGTGAACAAGCAATTTAAAGCCATCTGCCCACTGTACCTCAGTAGATATTCGTCGATCAGGTAATTGTAGCGAAATCAATCCTAGTACAACAAGAGACCCACAGTAAATGTATACTGCTAGTTTCAAGTTGTCTTCAAAGAATAACCCTCCCGCAATGGCAGTGGCTACTATAAATCCTATAGAACCCCATAAACGGAACTTACCAAACTCTTCTTGTTTTCCTCTGCTTTCCAAGTGGCTGAGTGCCAAGGCTACTAAATTAGAATGGACTGGAGCGTTTACTATCGAACTTAACGTCACAATTACTAGTAGATGTTCAAATCTGTCAGTCAATGTAAAAGCAAATACTAATCCAGATGTGGCCCAGCAACCAATAGTAACGATAAGTCTGGTGACATTAAACTTGTCACTTATAATGCCCCACACAGGTTGCACTATCATGCCTGCCAATGTTGTGAGGGACATTAGGTATCCTATTTGTGCATTAGTGAGATCCTTCCTAATAAAATATATGACCATATAGGGCATAAACACACCAATGCCCGCAAACTTAACAGCGTAAAAAAGCTTAAACCAAAATCTTATCATCAGACAATCTCTTAGTTGCTAATATCGTATTTAATATCAATGTTTGTTGTAGAAGACTCCTACATTATGGTCTTTATCTACACGTAACTTTGCACATGTAACGGCGTTTTTCAGTATTTGGCGGCGGTCTTTGATCATTAAAGCTTTGATTCGTAAAGGCTTAATTTCGCCGGTTAGAACATATAAGTATCCTAGAGATATGTTCTTTGCATCTATTCGAAGATAGCTGAGATAACCTAGATGGTCTAGGTTATCTTGCATGACATAATATATATCCCACTTATAGGAAGAACCATTTCTTTCGCGGATATGTTGTATTTTTTGTAGTGACTCAAGTGCGCTAGATATTGATGAATCTATTAGTGCATCATCTATATCGGCCCATCCAATCTTAGTGCTGTAGAACTTATTAGTGGAAGACAGGTGTTCTTTGGGGTTGATATTTTGGTGTAAACATACTTTTTCAGACATATTCTTAGTATATACTCACTAGGTTAGAGCTTATGTGATGCCAGTGTATCGTCCAATTGTTTGACTAGAAAATCTGCATTTTCTTTCGTGAATACCAATGGTGGTTTGATCTTAATGACGTTATGGTTTGGCCCATCCTTGCTTAGCAGTATACCTTTATCTTTCATTTTGTTAATAATGTAGTCTACCTCTTCATTGGCCGGTTCAAGCGTGTTGCGATCTTTAACCAATTCGATTCCAATAAACAAACCTACACCTCGTACATCTCCGATTAAATCGTGTTTTGATTTCAATGCATTCAATTGGATCAATAAGTGTAATCCTACGTCTAGAGCGTTAGATTGCAGGTCTTCATCTCTGATGATATCTAAAACAGCTTGTCCTATTGCGCATGAGACTGGATTGCCGCCAAATGAATTGAAATATTCCATACCGTTGTCGAAGGCATGTGCTATTACTCGAGTTGTGACCACAGCAGAAAGGGGATGCCCATTTCCCATTGGCTTTCCCATGGTCACTATGTCCGGTATGACACCATGTGTTTCGAAACCCCAAAAATGTGATCCAACTCTACCGAATCCAATTTGTACTTCATCGGCTATGCATACTCCTCCTGCTCGTTGTACTAACTCAAAAGCACTGTTCAAAAAACCTGGTGGCAATAATATCTGCCCCCCGCACCCCATAATTGCTTCTACTATTAGTGCGGACGGCCGTAAATTCTTGCTTTGGATTGAATCAATGGCGCGTTGAACTTCCTGTACATAACCCTCAGTGCATTCTGACCCTCTATGTTTGCCGCGATATGGGTCCGGTACTGGTATGGTGTGCACAAAATCTGGTGCGCCGGTTCCACCGGGTCCTGCGTGCTTATAGGGACTGATCTCAATAAGGGAAGACAAGTGGCCATGATAAGCCGAATCCAATACTATGGTCTGTTTGCTTTTAGTGAAGTTGCGAGCGAGTCGTAATGCTAGATCATTCGATTCGCTGCCTGAATTGGTGAAAAAGCATACATCTAGCCCAGCGGGTAATGTGTTGGTAATATTCTGGGCATATCGCACAATTGTGTCATCCAAGTAGCGAGTATTGGTATTTAGGTTTTGATACTGTTTTCTTGCAGCAGAAGTTATGCGTGGATGGCTATGGCCTACATGCTGTATATTGTTCACGCAGTCTAAGTATTTAGTACCATCTGCATCGAAAAGATACTGTCCGGCACCGCGGACAATATGGATAGGTTGTTTGTAAGACAAGCTTAATGATGGGCCTAAGTGTTTGTCGCGAAGATCCTGTATTTCTTTAGGATTTAGCATAGGTCAATAGTTGACGGGAGCATGTTTCCATATTCTCGTTTTGCATTGTTTTCAAAAAATCCCATGCCTGATTTTCTGTAACAGATATATATTCATTATCTGGGAAAAGGAGTTTGCGATATGATGCCATGGTGACTGTTATACAACACCGGATACATATCAAGTAGATTATTGATCGTAATTCATCGTCAACCAAAGGGAAGATTTCGTGGAAGCCTTTTAATACTTGAGCGATCGACTTAAGTGGGTCATTCTTCTCCAACGCGACATAGGCCATACACACGGCTGGTTCACATGCCACAAAACTATATACCATGTCGCCAAAATCAATGATGCCTACAATCTCACCGTCATTATTTGCCAAGACATTGTGGTCATTTCCATCGTTATGGATCACGCTCTTTCTCAAATTGGTATTATTTGGCAAAACAATCTTTTTATAGAGTTCAACAAAATGATCAATTGTTTCTACATGTTGATTTACATATTGTTTATGTGTTTCAATGAAGTCCGTTTGTGCTATATCCCATGGAAAATCGCGATGTGCAGCCGAATGGTTGAAGCCGCGCATGGCTAGTGACAAGTGGCCTAAAAATGCACCTAATTTATGAAGCATGGACCCACATTGTGAGACATCTGTTAGTAGTAATCCGGGCAGGTAATGTGCGAGACGTACTAGATAAGTAGTGGATTGCAAGTCATACTCCATAATTGCATTTTCTCCATCGTCTACTAGCATCCAAG
>CAJWIA010000112.1 GCA_913040765.1 uncultured Anaerolineales bacterium
CGCATCCTTGGTGCGCATCCGCACCAGTATCCTTTCATCACAGCAAAATGACTCTGAAGCGAAGGTGCGATTTGATTTAGCATTGCATAGCTCAATAGTAGGCAAAATACAGCGGGAAATAACAATTCCTCTGCTTCTCAAGAATGGTAAGTGGGTCATTAATTGGGATCCCAGTCTTATATTGCCAGAGCTCGCTAACGGAAACAACCTATATATGGATTACGTTATTCCGTCTAGAGCAAACATATATGATAGAAACGGTCTAGCCTTCGCTGCTCATACAAACGCCGTGTCTATTGGAGTCATCCCAGGCGAAATTGACAGTGTACAAGAAGACCAATTGCTACAAGACTTGTCACCATTAATTAGTCGCCATCCTGAGTCAATAAAAAGTCTCTATGCGTCATCCAAACCAGATTGGTATGTGCCTTTAGGAGAAGCATCCGCTAATGAAATAAAGGCAATCTACGATCGATTGAGTACATATTCTGGTTTAATTATGAAACCTTATAAAACAAGATATTATGTGGGAGGAAAACTTGGCGCGCCACACGCCATCGGATATACAGCATTGATTCCTGAGGAGCAATCTAAGCATTACAAATCGATGGGTTATCGAGGGGATGAATTCGTTGGTGTCCAAGGATTAGAAGCTTGGGGAGAAGAATATCTATCTGGCAAACGTGGTGGTGCCCTACACGTAGCCAGTCCCGCAGGACAGTTGGTAGCTACACTGGCCGAATCAAAATCATCGCCTGCACAAGCTATATATACTACATTAGATAGAACTTTCCAACGCGAAGTACAAACTGCGTTACAAGACCTAGTGGGTGCTGCTGTAGTATTGAGCCTGGAAACAGGAGAAGTTCTAGCAATGGCTTCCTCACCATCATTTGATCCAAACCTATTTGATCCTGCAAATTACAACATCGTTCAACTTGAAGAAACTATATTGAATCCATATCGTCCATTAATAAATCGCGTGACTCAGGGACAATACGCACCAGGATCTACATTCAAAGTAGTACCGATGGCTAGCGCGCTGGAGTCAGGTCTATTCAATACAGAGCAAATATATTATTGTGGACATTCTTGGAATGGCCTGGGGACGGCATACACAAAATACGATTGGACAAGCGAGAAAGGCTATGCTCCATCAGGAAACCTAAATATTATTGGTGCCTTGCGTCGCTCATGTAATCCTTGGTTTTATCAAATAGGTCTATCGCTTCATAATTGGGCAGACTATTTCCTGCCTGATATGTCACGCAACTTTGGTTTGGGAAAACCAACAGGTATTATAGGTCTTCAACAATCTATCAATGAAGAAGTCGGGGGAATTATACCTAGTGCGGATTGGGCTGAATCCGCAGGAATATTATGGACTCCAGCAAATACAGTGCATATGGCAATTGGTCAAGGAGATATACAGGTCACTCCACTGCAAATGGCTCAACTTTATGCAGCTCTAGGTAATGGAGGTACAATTTATCGTCCTCAGCTTATTCGGTCGATAGCTGCCCCTGATGAAAATCCAACATTCAAGTTTCAACCTGAGGTAGTGTCAAAACTACCAGTTTCAGACAGAACGTTAAGTGCAGTACGTCAAGGACTGTGGGAAGTAGTGAATGATCCCTCTGGGACTGCTAATTATCGTTTTAGATCGATGGACATTCCTATTTACGGTAAAACTGGTACAGCTGAAGATCGGCCACGCAATCCACATGCATGGTTTGCCGGATTCACGGATGCTGGAAGACCTGACCTTCCTGATTTTGCTGCAGTGATAATTCTAGAAAACAAAGGTGAAGGTTCTGAATGGGCTGCACCCATTTTTCGTCGACTAGTCGAAGTTTATTTTCACGATGAGATTAGAGAACTCTATCCATGGGAAGTAGAAATCGGTTTGACTGCTACACCTAGCCCTACGCCTGTACCAATACCTGTATTGCATGTAGTCACAACTGGAGACTCGCTCGGTGGACTCTCAGATTTGTACAAAGTCCCACTAGCCGACATCATGATTGCTAACGAACTGGACAACCCCAATGTACTTTCACCTGGACAAGAACTTGTCATACCATTAGGAGGAATCGCCAATTTGACTCCGACACCAACCCCAACTATCGAGCTCGACATATCAGGCACTCCACAACCATAGTGAACAAAAATTATTCTGGTCTGATAATTAAAGCACAAAGTGGATTTTTCACAGTACACTGCGAAGCCGGAAGATTTGAATGTCGGATACGTGGCCAATTGAACCATAAGAGACTGGATACTGACCTAGCCACTATTGGAGACAAAGTCATCATAGATGTGCTTGAGGATGGAACTGGAATGATCAAAGAGGTTTGCGAGCGTGATAGCGTACTCGCACGTAGACTTCCCAGCAGTAGTTCTGAAAACAAGCCTCGATACAAAGACCATGAAATCCAGCAAGTATTAATAGCGAATGTAGATCAAGCTATTTTCGTCTTCTCTTGCCAGGATCCTACTCCTAATTTCAGGATGTTGGACCGATTCCTTGTAATTGCCGCAGCTAATGACATACCTGCCATTATTTGTGCGAACAAGATAGACCTTGTCGGAAATGAGAATGCTGTTTCAATCTTCGGCCTATATCATGACATCGGCTATCAGATTGTGTACACATCTACATTTAACGAACAAGGTATGCAAGATTTAAAGAATTTATTGCCAGGTAAAGTATCGGTACTAGCAGGTCCATCAGGAGTAGGTAAATCCTCATTACTAAACACTATTAATCCTAACTTAGGACTACGAGTAAATGCGATAAGCCAAAGCAGTAGTAAGGGTCGACACACTACAGTCTACCCACAGTTAATACCCACAAATGATCAGGGATGGGTAGCAGACACACCAGGCTTACGTGCTCTCGATTTTTTTGATATTGAACCTGAAGAGTTAGATGCTTATTTTGTGGAGATAGCTCCACTAGTTGCTGAATGTACCTTTAGCAATTGCACACACACACACGAGCCCAATTGTGCTGTTGTGAGTGCGCTAATTAAAGGGGAAGTATCGAAAAGTCGATACAACAGTTTCTTGCAGATGCGAAAACAGAACGTACAGTAGTAATATTACATACTCATTCTGAAACAGCAACCTCCTCTGCTTCATCATCCTCCCAACTAATAATCCAAACGCATAAACCTGCTACTGCGATAGTTGCCACAATCAATGCTGCCCATTGTCCCCACAGTAAACCTACGTCACGTGCCTCATAACTTATTATGGCTACCATGCCAAATCCCAGAACCAACCATGCAGTAAGTCTGGGATGTCTCTTAGCTAAATCAACTACATTGGACATTGTTATTTTACCTCCAGTTATTTGGGCAAACCTATTTTACCCCATTCATACCAAATCTGCGCATATGTTGCTTCTAATGATCCATCATTTTCAATAATAACATCTGCTCGTTGAAGCTTCAGTGCCTGAGAACCCTGCATATGCAACCTGTTGTTTGCCTCTTCAACATTTATATTATCACGCTTTGTAAGTCTTTCTAGTCTCTTTCTAGATGATGCGTTTACGACCCATACACTATCACAATGATCTGAGAGACCAGTCTCTAACAACTTGATTGCTTCGACAACTATAACGCCCTCATTATAGTGTAATATAGTCTCTTCTATCTTCGCCCTTATTGTTGGATGTAAAAGCGACTCTAACTTTTTTAGAGAAGATTTATCCGAAAATACAATCTTACCTAAAAGTTTCCGGTCTATTTCTCCACTATTGTTTAGTATTCTTACACCAAATGCATCAACTATATCTTGAAATACTGTAGTACATGATTTCATTACATCATGTGCAACTATGTCAGCATCTACAATTTGAGCGCCAATATCTTCAAGTATTTTGCAGACCTCACTCTTGCCGACGCATATGTTACCAGTCACACCAATAATATATTTTCCAGGCCACCCACTCATATATGTTTATGGTCGTTTACCAACATATAAGCTGTCTTTACTAGCAAAGAACAGATGCCTTCCAGGTCCTACAGCAAATCCAATTGCTTCTACTTCGCCGTTTGAACTTACTGCTCGAAATTCTCGTTGATAAGCTAATCTTAGACTAAATTGAAATACACCCGGAGATTTTGCGTCTGTCAAATAAAGCGACGAATATGGAGGAGGATACGCAGCCATTGACACAGGAAACGATACGTTTTCAAACTGTATGTCATTAGTTCCACCTAACCTACCATCTATGTAAGTCATTTCAAGGTTACACTCTGGAGGCAAATCCTGTGACTTGCGTACACATTCAGTCATATGTCCGTCTTCATGTAAAATATATATCGAACCCTGCACTATTGAAATATCTATAGCATCGCTGAGATCAATAGCTGATTCACTAAAATAACGTTCAGGAGCTTGTACGAAGAATTTGTCATCTCGAGTGTACACCCACACTTCATTTGCCTCTGGTTCCATCACATATATGCGACCTTGAAAAGCCTCCAATGCAACTGGATTGTTCCACCCATCATAAGGTGGAGCAAGCAATGTCACCGCCATAGTCCCATCAGAAGTGCAGTATAACAATCTGCCATCAGGATCCAATGCAATTAATGTGTCTTGCCCTACAACATTTGGAGAATCTAACCACGCTATATCCACTAAGGAATTAATAGACTGAGCTCCTATTTCACCGTTCCTACATTCAAACACTGGATCTAATTGGTATTGTCCACTAGTAGTAAGAACTGCCCTATTAACCAATTGGTTAGTCAAATCCAATAAATACACACTACTACCACGCGCAAGAATTTTGGATATATTGGCATTAGGTTGCAGTCCATCTAAAGTGATTAGCTCCACATCTACGCGCTCTACGCGGTCAATCACATCTAGGAATCCAATGGCCGCTGTCTCTAGTGCTTCCACATCAGGATGATTGCTACGTATTTCATGTGCCAAACTACTCCATAATAGCACTTGGCGCCAGTGTGGTGCTGCTTGAATCGCATCGCTGGACGCTCTACCTAAAGTAGCCTCCATGCGAGCCTGATCGATATAATAGTTAAATTCTCTAGAACGTCCAAATTGGACATAAACAGCAATTGTAAGAACAACTACTAGAACAGGCACGCCGGCAGCTCCCCACAAGAGCGCAGAACCAGGCACTTGCACATCATGGTCATAATCTGGCAAAATCCTTGACACAATTTTATGGATAGCACCACTCCACAATTGAACCGTTGAATTCAATTGTGCTTCTATACGTGTTTGTAAAGTAGCTATAGTGAAACCTATGTTCCGCTTTTTTGGGGCATTCCAATCAGATTCCATGTCAACATCTAATGTGTTAACAAAATCATTGTTGCCTTGCTGGTTCTCTTGCTGATCTCTATTTT
>CAJWIA010000113.1 GCA_913040765.1 uncultured Anaerolineales bacterium
CCGAGTCTGTTGATGAAGTCTTCCCGGCTGGCACCGAGTTTACCCTATCGTACGACATGCCACGTATTGATCCTCTAAGGTCACCTCGTAGGACACCATACGCGCTTTTCTGCATGGCGGATTGTCAGTCGTGGTCGTACAGCGAGCCTACGCTGACCGCTACCGTCAAGACCGTTCGGCAGGTAAAGTCAAACGGGGATGTACGCGAATCATCCCTGGGATTTATTACCTCGCTTGCCTCCTCAATGGAGGTTGTGGAAGGTTCCCACTTTTCTGGTATCGGTGTGCATTATTCTGATATGTCATCCACTGATCCCAGAGTGCTCTCGAAGAGGACTGGCTATTCGGTAAATGGTTTCACAGGCACTACCGCGACCTTCAAGATGTTCGCCCCATTCTCGGTGTTAGATTGGATGGGCATAACCAACCCGATGGAACAGTGGACCGGTTTCTTGGGCGATGATGTCTCTAATGCGAACATTACCAAAACTCGGGTTGCGGGCGGATGGCTTATGGAATTTGACTTCACCTTTGCTTCGAATAAGAAACCAGGATCCGGACCACCGCCGCCGGCTGAACCGAACAATAGCGGCTACTGGGCAGAGAAGTTCTCCGGCGTTGTCTTCGATGATTATCAGGGTCTGAATGTCTCTACTGGCGGCAACAGTTTCAGCGGTGGGGCGGACTACATCACGTTCTCCGGTGACACAATCTGCATCGAGCCACCAGTGGGATTCAGCGCTACCGGCTTACATGTGAACCAATCCACCTGGTATTCAGGCGCGAGTTGCTACACCAGTACGGACGGTGCACGCGTGGATTTTGGTATTTCACAGGTACCGACAGCGGCACCAACAGCAGCTGCTACGGCAACTCCGATTGGTCAGGCACAGGGTACAGTGAGCTCTAGTGGAGGTACAGTTAGCAATGTTAGCTCTGGTGTAACGCTTACTTTTCCGTCTGGGGCTGTACCTGATGGATCTATAGCGACCATCAGCCCTCTTACTGTTGGAGAGACACCTACTATAGGTGCTGGTTTTTCTCTTGTGGATACGGTAGTTGAAATCATAGTACGTGATGCTGGCGGAAACACACTAAGTGATTTTAGTGCGAATCCGGTACGGATGTGCTTTGACTATACTGCCGGACAATTACTTGCTGCTGGTGGGGATACTACTAATCTAGAGATAGTACGGAACCCTGGGTTAACTGATGAAGGTGCTATAACATCTAATCGTGCCGTGGATAACGATGCTCAGCAGATCTGCGTAGATGTCACTCAATTTTCTACCTGGGCAATGGCTGCACGTGTACCAACTGCATTACCGGTCACGGGCACTATGACATATTTATTATTGATCTCCGGTGTTGTTGCAGTTGTGCTTCTACTTAGTGGCGGTGTAGCACTACAGTGGCGACGTAGACATCGTTCCTAATTGCACAAAGTACATATATATTTCCCATTTGCACCACAGTATTTTTACTGAATGAGTCTGTTGACGTTTTTTGGTAAAGGAAGCCTGGGTCTATGTAATCTTGTTGCTAGACTGTTGATAGTACTATCTGTAGTAATTTCTCTCGCTTGTTGTAGTTCTGCCGAACTATCTGAATCGTCCATTGTAGTTGTTAAAAAGGACCTGATGGCGCCTGCAATCACAGTAGTGACTCAGACTCCCTTACCTGTTGCTATAGTGTCAACTCCGCCTGTATTGGATTCGGAAGATGTACATACTACAGTTGGTACAAGCAATGTACTAACTGTTACTGCAACTGCCATCGTATCAGTAGAGGCCACACTTGAGCCATTCATTTATGAGGTATTGCCTGGAGACTGGCTAATGAAAATAGCTCAAAAATTCGGATTGGCATTGCAGGAACTAATCGAAGCTAATCCCACTGTAAATCCCCAGAACTTACAACCTGGCGAACGTTTGGTTATCCCAATCATTGGTAGTCGATTACAGGAAATTGATGAACCACTATCTGAATCTCAGGAGAGCAGCTTTGTATCCGTTCCAAGTGAGCTTGCTGATTTGGCATCTCAAGAATTTGGTGATGAATTACCACTACAAATCAGCATTCCTGTTATAGGTATTGAGGCAGAAGTGGTGCCAGTAGGTTGGCACACTGAAATGTCATCTTCGGGCAAAAGGGTGCTATGGCACTCTCCGGGTAATGCTGCAGGCTTTCTTGTTAGCAGTTCTATGCCCGGTACTGGCAGCAATGCAGTTTTCTATGGTCACCACAATGTGAAGGGTAGCGTTTTTCGTGGACTAGATCGTTTGAAGTCAGGAGATGAAGTTACAGTAACAAATAACGTAAAAACACTCAAGTATGTTGTACAGCATGTAGATGTATTTGAGGAGAACAATGTAAGCTCGTCTCAGAAGTTGGTCAACTTAGAATACTTTGCACCCACGGAGTATGATCAACTTACTATATTGACATGTTGGCCTTTTACCGGCAATAGTCATCGTGTTGCAGTAATAGCCAATCCTATTGAGTGAATTCAAGTTTGGCACGTGTGACTACTGGGTCATACTTGAAATTTTCCTCATCACTGACTTGGTCCCAACTCGATTGTACGAGCACATCAGGCATTACACCCAGTACGCCTATATCTCTGCCTAATGGGCTCACATAGGAGGAATTTCCAAAAAACACTTCGCCTCCATCAGGTAAAATGAAATGATCGAAATCAAAAACATACCCTAAGGTTGGTTGCCCAATCACGGTGGCGCGGCCTTTATCCTGTAAGGCAGCCGCAAAAATCTCTGAAGCTCCTTGAGTATCTGGTCCAATCAATAATACTAGCGGAATAGTTTGAGAACCTGATATATCTTGTGCATCTACAGTTAAAGCATAGTCGTTATAGCGAGTATATCTGGTTCCCATGTCTCCGTCGGTAAAGAGACTTAACATGCTTTCGAGAGGCCAATCATCATTAGAATGAGCAACTCGCATATCTATTACTAAGTTTTCTATACCATTCTGATCTATGAGCGTTTCTATGGAAGTAAGCATGTCACTCATAATATTTACATTGCCACCCATTGGGATACGTATTAATCCTGCTTTTGCAATTGGCAAATAGGTATATCGAAGCATGTCAGTTGCTTGCAATCGTTCCCGGGTTACTTCTACAGTTCGTTCGCTACTATTAGGACTAATAACCTGGAGAGTCACAACGCTGCCGGCTGGCCCTCTTACTCGATCTACGACTGCTATACCTTCTTCTTTTGTTACTGGTTTGCCATCTACAGAGTAAATCGAATCGTGAGCACGTAGACCTGCTTTTTCTGCTGGCGATGACGTAATCACAGATAATAGCACTATATGAGGGATTGGTTCATTGACTACTGTTATGTAGGCACCAATACCTTCGTAAGAAAGTGTTGCTTTAAGGTCTGCAGCTATTCGCTCCGAACGGTTGCGATATATTATTGTACTGTCAGGAAATAAATCTATGAACGAATCAATTAGACTATCGAATTCTTCATCTGTAATCCCGGAACTCACTTGTCTACGTGTCTGCATGGGCATTAGTTTCCAGTCAAAATCTGTGTTTCCCACAAATATGTAGTCAGGTTCTAGTCTTGTCCAAAATGCGTCATATGTGCGCAAATGCAGTTCTGTTCTATCAGAAGCAGGTAATGGGGTGGGTAGACTTAAGTTATCTATATCCTCTGCATTACAAGCAGTAAATAATCCACTTATTTGCAACAATATGATTATAAAAAATGGACGTAAGATACGATTGGTTACACTAAGGGCTGATCTTACAACTGACATGGTACTTCATGCACCAGGATGGCGATCGACTGCATCTCCATGATATTTGTCCCAGAGCTCATCGGTTTCAAGGATAGTCACTCTAAAGGTTTCGGCGTACATCATATCGTGTTCTTCAGCTAGTTTTGCAGCTCGGTCTCTGACAGAATCGCTTGGATCCTTGCCTTTGAACTGACTTTGATGTGCTAACAAAGCTTTTAGTTTTATGTCCATAGTGTCGTCAATTGATAAAACCAGCTGATTGTCAACCGCGGTTCCACTAGCATACACCTTACGTGGTTTGAAGGCAGTAATGTTTTCGCTTGATAATTCTTCAAACATGTTGGGCTGTCCTGCTGCTGGAAATATTGCATCCACAGCTGCCATAGCTGCGGCACGATGGTCAGGGTGATTGATATAGCTGTCTCCAGCCCAAACTAGGTTGGGGTCTCCACAGATAATTACCTCTGGTCTAAAGCTACGTATTTCTCTTACAATCTTTTTGCGCACTTCCATTGTAGGTTGTAACATACCATCTGGCTCACGCAAAAAAACTACGTCAGTTGCTCCAACAATATCGGCCGCTTGTCTTTGTTCGCGCTCACGTATAGCAGCCGCTTCTTTTCTGGTCATGCCCGAAGAAGCTATACCTGCATCTCCGCTAGTACAAACCACGTAACAAATTCTTGAACCGGATTGTGCCCATCTGGCTAGTGTTCCGGCACAGGCAAATTCAATATCATCTGGATGAGCCATGATTGCCATAGCAGATTCGGGTAAATATAGTTCGTTATTCTTCATAGATATGATGTAATTCCTTGTATACTTGATGCTGTTTGTAAAAAGTCTGGACGAGAGTATAGCATAATTGTAATGGGTTTCACCAGATTTTACTTGAAACCAATTATAATTCAATCTGTATATTAGAATAATATTTGGGTAGGAACCTATCTGCTGTGGCGAAAACTCGAGTACATAATTTTTCTGCTGGGCCTGGAGCGCTTCCGCTGCCGGTTTTAATGCGAGCTAAGCAAGAGTTGGACGAATTACCTGATGTCGGTATGTCGGTTTTAGAAATTAGTCATCGATCGAGCACATTCAATGATATTATTCAAACTACTCAGAACAATCTTCGAACTCTTCTAGACATACCAAACAATTACCATATCCTCTTTTTGGCGGGTGGGGCTAGCCTTCAGTTTTCCATGGTCCCTATGAACTTTCTTCGTAAATCAGGTGAATGTGCTTATTATATTGTAGGGGGAACATGGGGACAGAAAGCTATAGAACAAGCTCGTAGGGAAGGAGATACGTCTAGGTTGTGGGACGGATCAAGCGAAAAATTTAGTCGTATGCCATCTTTCGATGAAATCAATCCCATATCAAGCGGTGCATATGTGCACATCACATCTAATGAGACTATTCAGGGAATACAGTTGCAGTGGGAACCTACATTTGGAGTACCTTTGATATGCGACATGTCATCTGATTTTCTATCAAGACCGGTATCTGTAACTAATTATGGTCTTATGTATGCAGGTGTGCAGAAAAATATTGGGCCTGCTGGAGTGACAGTGGTCATTATTCGTAA
>CAJWIA010000114.1 GCA_913040765.1 uncultured Anaerolineales bacterium
CATCCAGACAATTATCTAATAGAACCTCAATTTCAAAGCGATTCACGTTTTGCTGATTGTCTCAGACTATATGGTTACGATATCACTTATGGGTTGGAAACTGTTATCGTTAATACTCACTGGATTGTGAACAATGAGATAAACAGCTATTCTCAGAGAATGAATGGTTTCATCGATTATGCGCTGGATTTGCATATTGATAAGAGACTATATGAACCATATCATTTGTTCATACACGTTCTGGATAATAGCGGTGCATTAGTGTATGGTCATGATGAATTAATGCTTGATAGTAACATGAGATCTGTTGATGAATGGACAAATCACACAGTTGTTTCTCTGAATCATAGTTTATCGATATCTGAATTGCCTTCTGGCGAATACAAACTTGGGGTAGGTATGTATGATTTGTCCACTGGGGAGCGATTGAAAATAACCCGAGGCATTTTTGCTGGAAATGATTGGTTATTGCTTGACAACTTTATACTAGAATGAAGTTCAGAATCGCAGAATGAGCGGCGTAGTTAGTGCATTCAATATATCTTGCTTGTGTTTGTCTAGCGACGTTAAAATGCTTTCATGCTCTACTAAAATCACAAGACAGTCGGCATTTGTGCATGCATCTATAATATTGGTAGGAAAATTCATTTCGTCAACCAACGGGTCAAAATGGTCCACCTTGTAACCTTCTGACCTCAACAATCTAACAATTTCAATAGAAGGGCTCTCGCGTGTATCAGCTGTATTTGCTTTGTATGCTGCACCTACAGCAATGATATGTGGATCATTAATATTTTGTGTGGCAACTTTTATTTGGCTTGTTATTTTACTGGGCATTTCATCATTGATTAGTCTGGCAGTATTGATAAGACGTGAATTTTGTACATCAACCTGCTTGATGAACCATGGATCAATTGGTATGCAGTGACCTCCTACACCTATGCCCGGCTTGAGTATGTTTACTCGAGGATGGCGATTGGCTAGATTGATGGCTGTTCCTGCGTCAATCTGCAAGGATTGTGCTACGGAAGATAATTCATTAGCAAGAGCAATATTCACATCTCTATATGTGTTTTCTATTAATTTTACAAATTCTGCGGTTATGTCGTCAGTAATTAGAAGTTCTCCTTTTACAAATGAAGTGTAGAGTCTAGCTGCCAAATCCTGACTAACAGAATCAGCTGCTCCAATTATTCGATCATTATGTACAATTTCATAAAAAATATCGCCCGGTAGTATGCGCTCTGGACAGTGTGCAAGATATATATTGTTTCCTACGCTAAGTCCTGAAGCTTCTATGATAGGTGTCATAACATTGCGACAAGTTAAAGGAGGAACTGTTGATTCTAAAATAATCAAATTGCCCTCACAAAGGTGTGGAACAATTGAATTTGTAGCTTCAATTACCATTTCGAGATTTGCAGCGTTATTTTTTTTGTCGAGCGGTGTAGGTACGGCAATGATGAACACGTCAGCTTCGCATGGTGTGGATTGTGCTTTCAAGTTTTGACGCACAGTTGGGTCATCCATAATTTCTTGCAGTTGTTCGCCTTTCACTAATAGCACACCTTCATTTATGGCATGTACAATGTTTTCGTCAATATCTACACCGATAACCTGGTGTCCGGCTTTGGCGAGCATTAATGCTGCAGGAAGTCCAACATAACCAGTTCCAATTACCACTATGTTATTGGTTTGCAATTCATTGAATGCCATAAATTTTCCTCTGCCATTCAATGGTAATTGGAATTCCCTCAGCGAGTTTGACTTGAGGTTCGTGATTTAAATCTTTTTGTGCTTTAGTTAAGTCACCTTTCTTGTCGCCTGTGTTGTGTTCTTCCTGTTTCTCATACCGTACATTGTTATCATCTTTGCTTAGGTAATTGAGTACCATGTCAGATATGGTTTTTATGTCATGGTACTCGGTTCCTGCAATGTTATACACTTCTCCTGACTTAAATGTTTTAGGGTTACATATATTGGCCAATGTCCGTACTGTATCATCGATGTATGAAGATGTACGATGGTGATCAAGATATACAGTGTAGGGAAGATTGTGTAGCGCGCGATAGATGAACTGGCAAATGACACTTCTGTATTTAGAGTAATATTCTCCCGGACCATAAGTGTTGAATAAACGCACTCGTACCGTTTCTGTGTTGAAGCGAGCTGCTGAGTTCATGATTTGCATTTCGTTTACCCACTTCGTAATGGCGTAATCATTTAATTGTCTTATGGGATGTTGTTCTGGGACATCTTCTGTCATTAAGTGTTTCCAATCTCCGTATATTTCTGAGCTACTAGTGAAGCACATGCGAAACTTATGTTGTTCTTGAAGCCGCAATATATTTTTCGTGCCAATAGCATTGGAGTGCCATAGTTGATAAAAGTGATCTTCACCATTGATCCTGCCAAATTCTGCTGCTAGGTGGTATACAAAATCTGGTTTTATCATGTTGATAACACGTTCAATTTGTTGATAGTTAGCAATGTCACAACGTACGTAGTTTTGGACAGCTGCGTGCGGCAAATCACATACCCACACTTGGTTCTCACGCTCTTGTAGCTCTTGACAGAGCTGGGAACCTATAGCACCTAATCCGCCAGTAACTAGTATTTTCATAATTTCATCTAATCTCCAGTTGGTTCATTATATGCTGGGCACGGTTAATCCAGGTGTGTTTGACCACATCAGTACTAGCATTGGTTGCAATGTGATGGCCTAGTGCCGGATTATTGATAAGTCTTGTAATGGCAGTTCTTAGAGATGTACTATCTCCTGGAGTGACTAACAGAGCATTGTGCTCATCGATTAGGGTATTGTTTAGCATAGGTATATCGCTGGCTATAATTGGTCGAGAGGCAGCCATATACTCGAACATTTTCATTGGAGACGCCCAACTAGATGTTTCTTCACCACTAGGAGTATAAACGTGTTTGTCATAAGTCATGACTAGCATATCAGACGCTGCCAGGTACAGTGGTACTCTTTTGGGAGCTTGATAGCCTGAAAAATGTACATTGTGTGCGGCCAGTGTTCTAGCCTTGTGTTTCCAATTGTGTATCTCTTCGCTATTACGTCCTCCTACAACCATTACTTTAACGTCTAATTTGGCAACAGATTCAAACAAGATATCTAACCCTCTTCCTTCATACAAACCTCCTACATACACTAGCCAGGTGCCAGGCTCCATATTCAGTTGGCTGCGTATTTCTGCTTTTGATGTGTTAGGGTTGAATCTGGATGCATCAACTCCACCAGGAGCCACAATCCATTTGTAATGCCCGAACCCAAGTTGATTTGTATAAATATTTTTTATTGTGCTAGTGATTGCTACAAGCATTCCTCTTGGATGTAGCTGAATGAATCTGAGCATTATTTGCTCTCTAAGTGATACTGGTTTGCCATGAATTTCTATTACGCTATGCATTCCTAGTACTAGTCCAACTATGGCAGCTGTAACATCGCGTCCGCGCGTATAGCATAATTTGCTTCCCCCACGCTTATTTAATATTGCCTTCACCTGAAACATATCAGTAGAGCGAGGACCATTGCTGCGAGGCAATTGCTCTATTTTAAAATTAGGACGCACATTATAATATTGCTGAAGATCAGTCGCTGACATAATTGCATTATCTGGCTTTTGAGTCACTAACTTTACCTCAGCTCCTGTAGATGCGAAGGCTGCACACATTTGCATTACTTGCACGCTACTGGCCTTAGTTGCTGGAAAAGTGTGACTTGTAACGTATAAAAGTCTCAGATGTTGTGTTTCGATTGTGTTCTCCCAGGCCAAAGTCTGATGTCTGGTATTCTAGAAATGTACCATAGAATTAGACCGCTCCATACCCAATAATTTGTTACTAGTGCTATAGCAGCCCCGGTTGTACCCCAAGTAGGTGTAAGGACAAATAGCGATACTATCATTACCGCAGCACTAGTAAGGTTAATTGACATAAGTTGACGGGCTTTTCCCAAAGTGAGCATTAGTCCTGGAGCCCATATTAATACTAGCCATATGTGCATGAACATAATGACATAAAAAATAGGCAAAGCCGGTATATACTCCTGGCCAAATATTAGTGGCACCAGAGTTCCAGAAATGGAAATAAGTAGAGTTATGGAAATAAACATTGCCAATACCATCCAACGTGTTATGCTTCCAACAAATTTGGGAATGTACTCATTTCCGCGCTCATGATATAAATTTGCAAGCTCGGGATAGATAGCAGAATAGATTGGATTACTTAATCTACTTACATATGTGGCTAACTGTTTACCCATTTTGTACAATCCGATACTCTGCATATTGACGAACAATCCTAGTATAACCACATCTGCTTTATCGGTAGCAATTTTTCTGAAACCATCTAATTTCATACTGATTAACATTGTGCGAATTTCATCGTAATGTTGCTGGAGTACGCCTAATTTGGCTGTCCAGCAGCTGGCGCCGCAGCGCGCTTGTAGTTTGTTGTTTGAATATAGCAGTAGGATTATAGATTGTGTAATTGACACTGCGGAAATAGCAGTTAGATACCCTATTACTTCAAATTTATTGAGCAATGCTATGGCGACAAGTACAAAGGTAAATATTGAAGATAGTACATTCACTATAGAAAGCCATCTGAAGCGATTTAGAACCCTGAGAACAGAGGTGGTTGTACCTGTTGTTGCGGCAAAGAAATCTCGGAGTATGATTATGCGAAACAGCAAAGTTCCATCAGTTGAATCAAGTATCCATAAGCTTAGTGTAGGTGCAATAATATACATTACCGCGCAGCTTACAGTGGCCATAGACACGTTTAGTAATAGACCTAGCTTGACAATAGCAAGCGCTTCCAACTTCTGTTCATTAGACAGATATAAGCTGAGATATTTGACTATTGTTTTCCGGGTTTGTATACCAAGTAAAGATCCTACTAGACTCACCCAACCAACAATTAGTGTGGCTTTTCCATATCCTTCTGCACCAAGCAGGCGAGCTACCAGAGGGAATTGAATCACACTCACGATCGCAGCCACGGCTTCAGCAGCCAACAACCATCCACTATTCCGTGCCAACCTTTGTAGAGCCGTGTCTATCACAGAATTTTTTATTTGGGAAAATACTATCCTCTTACCAGAGGCATGTTTCTTCATGATGATGGTCTTATTCCATTAGTTGTGCCAGCAAATATTACTGCATTATATTCATTTCATTTTACTTAGCATTGATCTTTCTAATTGAAATTATAAGTCCATAGACTTGCTACCTGTCCAATTAATTGAAAATCCAGACTTTGGTATAGGCTTATTGACGCATAGTT
>CAJWIA010000115.1 GCA_913040765.1 uncultured Anaerolineales bacterium
TGTATTGCCATCCTGGATTGAGGGATTACCTGTAACAATTCTTGAAGCCATGGCGGCCAGCAAGCCAGTTGTTGCAACTTCAGTGGGTGGTGTTCCTGAATTAGTTTTGGATGGAGAGACTGGTATTTTGGTTCCACCGCGTGACGTGCCGGGTTTATCTCAAGCCATAGAGTCATTGCTAGAGGAGCCTGATATTGCACATCAGATGGGTAATAAAGGGTATGAGCACGCCCACCAGGGATTTTCACATGAAAAGATGTGGACTCAAGTTCAACAACTATATAAGTCTTATGAGTAGTATGAAATTTATTTTCAAATCCATAAAAACTGATGCAGGGTTATGCATACTACTGACATTATTGTCAATTGGTACAAGATCCTTCTTTTTTCAGGGTCACAATGCAGTTCCATTTGAAATACAAGATGAAATCACGTTAGTTTGGGCCCTAAAGGATTTTGTGCTTGGACAATGGCATGAAATCACTGGACCCATACATAGATTTGTTGCTTCCTATCTTTATGCTCCTTTTTACGGATCCTACTTTGCTTATCTGTGGTTATCTGGGGCGATAATTGGATTTGATGAAGTGCGAGAATCGTTCCTTCTGCAATCCGCTCATGGATATGATTCAATTAACGTATGGGTATGGGTTCCGAGGTTAGTTTCCTGGCTATTTCTTGTACTATCCATTCCCTTACAGTTTATTCTGACTAAGATTGTAACGGGAAATAAACAAATTGCATTTATAGCAGGTATATTGTTGGTATTTGCATTCACCCATCTTTACTCATCAGTGTTTGGGCTGCCAGATGGCATTGGTTTGGTATTATTCCAAGCTTCGGTCATACAGCAGCAACTGTATTTGAGAAATAGGACTCGTGCGAATATAGCAATCCTATCTTTTCTTATTGCCTGCACAATATTGGTTCAATTGTTGAATGCGGTGGTTTTGATAGTTTCAGGCATCTTTTTGTTATTTTTGGTTCGCAAGAAGGAAGTACATTTTACTTTAAGTAGTTTCAACTCCGAGGTTCTTAGTATAGCTGGTTGCACAGCATTATTCGTTTTAATCCTAAACCCATTGCTTTATCTGGCTCCAGATAATGTTATAAGCGAGTTTCATTATGGAGTGAGTGAATGGGGACCACAATTTATGTCACGTCCTATTTTTTATGTCGCTCATATTGCACGCGTAATTTGCGATGAGATCCTTGGATTTGGATTGACAGTGCTTTTATCTATTTCGCTTATATGGCTTGCGTTTGGTCGTCTGCGTTTGTTATGGGCACAGCAGATAATCGTGCCTTTATTCTGTTTAATAGTTGGAATGGCTTTTGTTACTGAACTGACCTATGAGACCAATCTGATTGCTATATATGTGCCTGTATGCATATTAGCTGCTTGGGTGTTTGTACAATTATGGCCATCCAATGTTGCGAGTTATAACTTAGATAAACATATATTGAGATATGGTTTATGCTTTACCCTTGCTTTGTTTGCTTTTGCGGCGCCAATTAATAATTGGTTTAGCCTATACCGATTGGCTCTTGTCGAAGGAACTCGTTCCAGTGCTAGGAATTGGATTCACGAAAATATTCCGCCAGAATCCAAAATATACATAGCTCCATATACATATACAGCACCTCTTATTAGGAGTTTGGAGCAAGTACAACTAGAGTCTTCGGTGTCAGAACTAGCACATTGGCGGATAAACTCTGAAGTGGGTCGTGAGCTATCACCATCCTATTTTGTTATCACTGACCCGCAATTATATGATGACAAAGATTTATTGCCCGATTACTATGTTCAATCAGTATTTGCGTACGGAAATCAGGACTGCGAAGTTGACAGAGTAATTGACATATTTTTATGTCCTTATAACCCCTTGAGAGGATCATTTTCTTATTTCAGTGAAATAAACCAAATGCCACAATACCCAAATGAATTGGATATGGTGTTGTTGAGAGAGTTCAGCCCGCTTTGTTCCATGCAAGATAGCACTTTCGGAAAAATAAACTATCGTACCAGCGTTTTGAGCAATAACATACAGGATCTATGCCGATTTGGGCCGATTATTCAAGTTTATCAGATTGTAGGATTGGTTGATACTTAAATGACCAGAGTACTTAATAGTCGATCAGTTCTGCCAGTGCTTGCACTATGGATGGTTGTTCTATGTGCGTTAGCGTCACTGCATTTTGTGTTAATACAATTTAGATTGACTGGCATGAATCATACTCTTACTTACTCTCCGGTGGTTGTGCAGCATGCAGACGCAGTATTTACTCATATACCTATTGTCAGAAAATTACTAAGTGGTTTGCCAGCGTTTGGTGATCAGTTCGTCAATAACATGGACACACATCAAATAACTGCCTGGCCTAGATTACCGTATTACTTTTTGGCACTGATTGGATGGCCAATTGCGAATCGATTAGATGCTCTTCCTATTGTGGCCACTGTATTGTTGACGCCACTAAATGCGGCAATAATGTATCAGTTGGTAAGACGTATTACAGGATCGGTAGCAGTCGGTGTGTTGGGCACTAGTGCTGCTTTGACACTTCGAGAACTTTTTGTGCTACAGCCGTGGCATTGGACTAACATAGAGGGGTTAGAGAGATTGTTTGTGAGCCCATTTTTCTCGAATGCTTTGGTGCATCCGCAAATTTCTTTTGCATTCTGTTGTGTTGTACTACTTTGTTTATATAAATTGGTGCGCAATACTGATAGCACGACATATGTAATTAACGGGATCCTATATGGTGTTAGTTTCTATACATATTTTTATCTGTGGACCTTTCTGACAGTTGTATATGGAGTGATTGCCTTATATCTTTTACAAAGACGCGACTATATTACATTGGTGTCTTTAGCTAAAGCAGCAGGATTGGCGTTAATTATCTCGTCATTTTATTGGATTGATGTGATGAGATTTTCTGGCCAACCAGGTTTCGCTGATTTTCAAGATAGATTCTCTCTTGGAAGACATCCTGATCTTACAGAAAGGGTAGTGAATTTGCGTCCGCACTTAATCACAATTCTTGGTTTAGTGCTTGCTATGACCAGACGAAGTATCAGTTATATATATTTATTTGTCTTGACCGTTACTGCTGAATTAATGTGGAAAATGCCTATCGTTATCGGGCGTGATTACCAGAGTCTGCACTATGCTTATCATTTTTATGGTCCCTTAGCTGGAATCACCTTAATGGTTGGAGTACGCGATTTACTGCTACGTTTTTCGTTTGCTAAAAACAGAAGTGTGCGTATATTTTGTTATGCCCTGGTAGGGCTTTGCATATCAACAATGACGATTTATCGTGCAGTGAAATACTCCAATGAACATTACAAAAATTTTGTAATTCATACTGATGTTCAGGATGCATACGAGTTTGTCAGAAACAATGTTTCACCTGGTTCTGTATTGCTTGCAGCCGATCCAGAAGTAAACATGCGGATACGCAGCATTGCACCAGTGTACGTATATGTTCCTTCAGGATACGGCACATTTGTCACGACTGAGGAGATGCTATTACGACATTCCGAAATGTTACGGTTTTTTGATATTACAGCAGATCAGATGTTGGAGTATCAATGGCAAGATGTCATTTCTCGTAGGTTGTACGATGCAGGCTTGTTAGATCCTGGGAAATATATATTTAATGGTTCTCTTAGATATCCGACTAACGACTTACGCAATCAAGCTATAATTCAATCATATTCTGCTCTCAATATCGAATCATTGACATATGATGCTGATATTGTGTGGGTTGGTCCTTTTGAAAATATCATCGGTGGTACTTCTATGAAAGAGCGGGAAGATTTGGTTCTTATGTATGAAAATGAGTCTGTACAGTTGTACCAGTTTCGCACAGTAAAACCTCTTTATTGATTGTGTTGATATGTATGAAAAATTCGCATATATGTAACCTGATTTCAATCAACAGTTTTGTTGTTAGATATATTTACTTGAAGATAAAACGTAAGTATAAATACTGAAAGATGCGTATTGGCATTGATGCTGTTCATATCTCTCGTAATCGGAAAGGTGTTGGTAGGGTAGAACGCAATATAATTCAGATTTTGTCAGAAGCAACATATTCTCATGAATTTGTTGTGTTTTTGGATAGAGACCCTAGTGAGCTTAGTCTTCCTCAGGGTGATTCTCTTTCGTATTCAGTTAATAAATCCAATAGTTTAATTGAGTGGGAACAAATAAGATTAAGCAGAGCAGCTCGAAAACACAAAATTGATTGTTTGCTCACATTATCTGATCGAGTACCGTTACTATATTCTGGGCGAATAGTATTGTATTTGTTCGAGATACCTAATCGACGCCGAGAATTATCCTTGGATAATAAGGTTGCTGGACTTTATCAGAGAGCTAGTGACAATCTTACGCGATTAGTTTTTCCTATATCTATAAGACGTGCTAGGCTCATTGCAGTGCCTTCTCAATTTACTTCAAATGAACTGCAGACCATGTATGGAGTGCAAGATAGAAAAATTATGATTGTACCAGCTGCAGTGAGTAGCGAATTTTGTCCAAATTACAATCACCAGTATAAGGAACAAGTGCAAAAACGTTACGGTGCTCCAGGAGGATATGTGTTACATTTTTCCTCTGGAGATTCCCGGGACAACACAGAATTAGCTCTGCGTGCATTTTCTTTGGCAAACATATCTGAAAAAATAAAAATCATATTGGTAGGAGATGGTTATGTTGATCAAGATGCGTTTAATGAAATGATTTCTCGTATGGAATTGAGGGACAGAGTAATATCGGTAGGACATGTTTCAGATAGAGATTTAGTAGACTTATATCAGGCAGCAGATATATATATGGACCCATCGTTATATGAAGGCTTTGGCCTGCAAGTGCTTGAAGCTATGTCATGTGGGGTGCCTGTTTTGTGTTCAAATACAACTTCATTAGCAGAAATGGCGAGTGATGTAGGCCTCACTTGTGAACCCACTAATATAGAGGATTTTGCTCATGGGATTGAGTATTTGATATCCAACACGGCACAGGCGGAACTTATGAGAGATGCTGGTATACGCCACGCATCACAATATTCATGGAATAAAACTGTGGAGCAACTTGTGACTCTTTGTGAGCATGCTATAGATTGATATTTGGTATGAATTCTACTGGTACTCGAAAGTCCGTTGCTATATTAACCGAGATAATATCGCCTTATCGGATACCTGTGTTTAATGAGCTGTCTGATGATCCTAGGATTGACTTAGAGGTACTGTTTTTTTCTCAAACTGAAAGGCGTCGTTCTTGGCGTATTCCCTGGG
>CAJWIA010000116.1 GCA_913040765.1 uncultured Anaerolineales bacterium
ACCGCAGAATGATCATTTGTATCGATATTAGTATTCTGTTTGTGATCACCAATCTGTATCCGAGCACCTGTTATTGCCAATGGTACTCCAGCAGGCACATCATCCACAAAGGGAATACCAGTAACAGCTGGCACACCTTCACATATGGGTATCTGCAATTCAATTGGCCAACGCCTCAATTCAAACTTATATAATCCATTCCTTTCTGCACGTATTGCCCAATATCCATTATCTTGCATTCCCTCACGTACATGTATCTGACTATACAACCCTTTTTCTCCATGCCAGGAATGACAGGTTAGTTTAGTATGCTCGTCAGTACCTGATCCAATTAAGATATCGGAATATTCATCAAACCTAACCGAAATATCGTTCCACCACATATCATACTCTTTGAGTAGTTTAGATGTAATCTCAGGATATTGTTCAAATAAGTTGCTAGATTGCCCTGGGTCTATATCAACATTGAATAATTCTCGCAATCCTAACCCCCATTGCTCAGTAATCACTAGTCTCCATGATCCCATAATCACTTCCAGGTCTTTGTGTTTTTTCGGGCGATCCAATTGTTGATTATGCACAAACAATATTCGCTCGTTGTCTCCAGGTCTCCCGTGTATAAGCTGCGGGGACAAATCAATACCATCAAATGAGACTCCGTCCGGATACCTAAGGCCACACATACTTATCAGTGTAGGCATTAGATCAAAATGAGCAGTTACAGAATTTATTTCACGGCCACTGGTTAATCCTCCCTCAGGATACCGAATAAAGCAGCTATTTCTATGTCCACCATCATATGCCCAGCATTTCTTACCACGCATACCTGCATTGTAACCATCTATACAGAATCCTTCCTCATCCACTGATGCACCTGCAGACGTTCCGTTATCGCCTAAGAAAATAACGATAGTGTTATCTTCTATTCCAAGTTCTACAAGATTTCGATGTAATTTACCAATATTGTGGTCGATATTCGTGATCATGCCATAGAATCTTGCACGGTCATATGGAACACCTAGGTCCTGATACGGTGTGCTGTAATCCGAGTGAATGTTGAAGGGTCCATGCGGAGCGTTAGTTGAAATGTAACAGAAAAACGGGTCCGGATCACTATCTTTTATAAAATTGATTGCTTCATCAAACCAAACGTCTGTACAATACTTATCAAATCGTTCGTATAAACCATTGCGCAAGTATTGAGCATCAAAATAATTGTTGTCCCAATAATCAGGTATTTCCCCTACAACACCGGCACCGAAGGTTAGAACATCATGAAAACCACGATCCTGAGGTCTATAAGGATAATTGTCTCCTAGATGCCATTTCCCAAACATACCAGTACGATAACCAGATGAACTAAACACCTCAGCTAATGTATTCTCATCTTCACGCATAATGTAACGCCCAGTGAGTGTGCTCCACACGCCAGTCCGCGCAGAGTAACGTCCTGTCAGTAGAGCCGCACGCGATGGCGAACACATAGGATCAACATGAAAATCGGTAAGTCGAACAGAATTGCTGTACATATGGTCTAAATTTGGAGTATTAAGCACCGAGTTCCCATGGCAGGCAATATCTCCATAACCCTGGTCATCAGTCAATATAAGTACCACATTTGGTGTCTTTGACATAGCTTCAACCCAATTGATTTAACCTAATTTGGCAACATATTGGTTGTGCTGAAGTTTTTTGCACACTACCATCAATACCAATATCTTTACTCAAATCTTGCGTATAGGTGTATGCTTTACCGCTCTAGTCTATTCCAATCGTAAGATCCCCCACATATCCAAACTTGGCACAGTCACTCGGATACCATTCTTAGATCTAACTAGCTCACAAACTGTATCTCCATCAGTTCCTAAAGCAATAAGACTTGCATCTGAAAAATCTCTACCAAATAATGATGTATTTATTTCTATTTTGAAGTTTGTTGTCGGTCCGCTACTATCTGTACTTGTCTCATAATTTAGATTCAATAAATGGATCACAGCGGGAGCATCACTATCTTTTGCCTTGTAACGTGGTAAAGCTAGTATATTGTCTGCTCCAATGACCTTGATGGACGGATCATAATCTACCAATAGGGTCTCCATATCGCCCGTCCAATCAGTTATAAGTTGACTATATGGACTTAATTGGTCATCTAAGCTGTTGTTATTATCACTAACTAGCCTGAGTATTCTTGAATATTGCTGAAAATCATGTGCAGCGACTTGATCTTCAAACCAAGCATTACCTGAAAAAACTAAACGAAATGGTATGTTATTTAGCGCTAAATAGGTACAGACACTCTGATAATCGATTTGACCTGCTATATTGTCAAGCTTAGGGGTGGCTGCATCAGCTATATCCTTAGTTGAGTTCCACAACAAACCCATGAATTCCGTGTAATCTATGACAACAGCAACTTGACCAACAGCTTCATAGCCTTCAATTAGGTCACTATTACTACTTACAAATTCATATATAGGTTCGTAATCGCCGTGATTGCTAACATACCAACCATCTGGCTGATTCGCTACCCTACGCGTCCACATCCTGCTCGGAACCATAAAATTATGTCCACTAGCAAATGCATGTGCAATCCACAATCTACAAAATCCAGGTATTTCTTGCTCTTCAATAGGTATAAAGTCACCTGGACAAGCAGTACAGGCAATGAACTTTCCAAAGCTTTCAGCCACCTTGAATTCAAACCAAGCTCTACTAGGAAAGATTTGATTCTTAGGCGGCAAATACTTTATTTCCCTAGTGTAAAAATCCATATGTTCTATAGAGAAACTATGAATTGGATGAGCATATGGAGCATTAGTACTGAAGGCAATTGGTTCTCCTTTGAGTTCATATGCATAAGTACGCAGTTCCCTGAAACAATTTGACGCTCCTTGATACTGAAAATCCAAAAATTCAGAAAGCAAAGAAACACTATTTTTATCGTTCCCTATACTTGCTGTAATAAAGTGCTCTAGTGTCACCTTTTTGTTTATAAGATAATTCTGGTAGTCAAAATCATCGATATCATGAATACCTATACTAAGTAGACGCTCTGCAGAATAGATTTCCTTCAAGTATTTACTAAATCCTGCTTTACATGTTGCACAAAAACAACCCCCTTTTGCAACTGTAGTAATACTGGGAATTACACAATCCAACATAATCATGTCGGACCCACAACCTACCACCTGCTCGACTTGATAGCGAAGATATTCCAAGTAACGGGGTGAATTAGTACAGTAGTTATAAGGAGGATGTCCTCTATAACGATGAGCCCACCAAGTCACAATTGGTTGACCGTTAAGATCTAAACAGACAGCTTCCATGAAATGAGGGTCATAATCAATCATCCCCATCCAATCAGCATCAAATTCCACTCGGCCCTGAAACTTCATGCCACATACGTGTGCTTCTTCTACCCGCCTCATACACTCTTCAAGTGGTGGTAATCCACATCTATCTGGTTCAGGCAACAACCCCCAGCCCAACATTGTGGCAGGAAACCGCTGATATTCTTCTATACTACCTGGCCGTGTCATAATAATATCGGAGCGAGACAATGTTTTCATAGTCATTTTTCACCTATCGTATAAATTGACAACAATCTTGCCGTACGTCAAGTAAAGCCACTATCTATGCCATCATACTGCTCTGCAACAACACAAGTTGTCTAAAGCAACATGGCGCACAAGAGAGGTCTCTTGTGCGCCATGTGTTTATATCAGAAACTAGCTAAAGTTATCTAATAACTTCAACTCACTACTCAGTAGCAAAGTACCAAGTCTCAGGCATGAACATTTGCCATTGCCTATAACTCCAACTCCACTTACCTGTGGTGTTGTTAGGTGGCGTGTTCATAAGATCAGATGCAAACAACAGTGGTTGCGGAGGCAATTGAATGGTGCCTATCTGGTATAAACCCTTGAAAGACAAATCGTATGCTTCCTTACCATACTTCATGTAATCATCAGAACCAAAAGCCGCTCGTCCCCAGTTGTCAAACGCCTCTTGCATTGTTTGTACGTCTGCTGGGGGCTCTTCACCTTCAGCTCCATCAGTATTGAACCACTTCTGCCATTGCACAGCTCCTGCTCTAGCACCCCAATTTGGTCTTAGATTAGTGGCACCATTGGAATACTCTCCAATATCAACAATATCCAAGCCCCATGAGGCAACATCATGTTCACCCTGATTACGCAGTTCACTATACAAACCAATCTCGATAAGCTTAAACTGTACATTTACATCTACAGCCTGCCAATAACTGGTAACCAACTCAGCAATCTTTTGCCAGGCTTCCTCTGGAACAGATGCCTGGTAATTGATGAAGAGTGGCTCGCCATTTGATCGCAAACGATACCCGTCAGCATCCCGCTGATCGAGACCGAGCTCATCCAACAACGCGTTAGCTGCATCGACGTCATAATTGGCATAGTAATCTGCCATCCAATCCTCGAAGAACGAAGAATCCGGTGTGGGAGCTGCCTGCGAAGCTGTAGCCAGACCGAAGTAAACGAGCTGATTAATCTCTTCTCTGTTGATAGCCATAGACATCGCCTGGCGCCAACGTATATCGTTAAACAGTTCCTTCAAGTACGGATCTGGATGAGTTAGATTGAAGATAAAGCTGTATTCATTACCACGATTGTATGTTGCCAATGCAGTACGATACCCACCGGCTTCTTCATTAGCACGGTATGTTGGGTAACTGGTCAGCTTACCCCAACCGAAATGGGTATATTCACCAGCTATAGCTTTAAGATCTTGTACTTCCAGATCTTCTACAAGGATTCGTCTCAAGCTGTTTGTATACGGTAACTGATTACCAACTGTATCAACTTTGAAGAAATACGGATTGGCTGTATATAACTTGTTGCCAAAATCATCTTCAGAGTCAAACACAAAAACATTGAGTGTTGGTGCACCCGGATCTATCTCAGAACCTAAGTTCCAAGTAAAGTTATAAGGTGACATATGGGCATTAAACATCTGGACCCAGTTTTCATACCCAGCATCCTCTGCCTTCTTATTGGCATCAGCATTGTAATCGATGTGAAACTGCTCAAAGTAATGTGCCGGACGGAAACCACGATTGCCTACCTCAGACGCTACTGCAAGTAAGAACGTTGGTTTTGCCTCAGCAAATGTATATTGAACAGTAGTGTCATCTACACACTCGAAGCCTACTAGTTCACCGCCTGCAGTCCAAGTTCCTGGTGGAGAAGCGGTAAGCTCTGTATTGGCCAATACATCATTGTGGTAGAACTCAAAGTCTCTACAAGTAAAGGGATTACCA
>CAJWIA010000117.1 GCA_913040765.1 uncultured Anaerolineales bacterium
TACTCCAGCGAAGCTTGCCCATCAGAATTATACAAGATCTTTTAGTCGGTATTCAGACGGCTACATGGATAATTTTGGTTCCTACTCGATGAGCTCATCGTTTCTCGATCAACATAACTGTATTTCAAGTGTAAGCACATCTGACACAATACCAAAACCACTATACTTATATGAATGGCAAGATTGTGCTACTGTGTACAATTGGCCTATTTTGCAGTTTTTACCCAATAATGTTACAAGTAATCTTGCAGGTAAGATAATTACTGTTGGATCCTGGGTTATTGTGCCCGAAGGCGTGGTTTTTCAGTCGCCTCAAATAGTGTTGTCTTACGATAACTCCATACAGGAGCTTTGGGAAGGCAAAAGATACACAGGTGTAGGAGGATGGCAGTTCGTATCTTATGAAAAAAAGATACCAGAAAATGTGAGCGAGATAGCAGTGAGATTGTACGTGCCAGGTAAATTCGCCTTTTGGGATAGTGTGATATTGGCAGAAGGATCGTTTGCTGACTCTGCGAGGCCACCTGTGTTTGATGATGTTACCGCAGCTAGTGGTCAATGGAGTGGGTCCCGTTTCACTAATCTTCTTAAGAACGGATCAGGTGAGAAGACTTGGGCAGGAGTTCCCAGTGTAATAGATGATTTGATGAACAAATATGGATCAGGCACTTGGGCCAATCGACTAAATGGACAATTATTTACTCTGTATGATTTTGAACGTACTAGTACAGGTTATATCGATGGATTAAGAGCAATATTTGTCACTTTCTGGGGTTCCTTTGCGGGTGGTGATTGGCCTGGTTTGGCGCGCTGGCACTATGTAGTGGCTATTGGATTTCTAATGCTTTCTGTAGCGGGGTGGATGCGTTACGCATGGTTACATTCAGTAATTAAGCCAGTTGTGCCACAAAGTATTGCATTACCGTTGTTCTTGCTGCTAGTACTATACATTGTGGTTGGGCTTCTTCGCATGGAAGTCTCTGCCGAATGGTCTCCTCCATTATATTATGCTACGGCACGTTTTCTGTTGCCTGCGATTATACCGGTAGTTCTACTTGGATTAGCAGGTATCGACCTTCTAAACAGCAAAAAAATTAGTAGGCTTGTAATTGCTGCACTTGTAGTCGCTGTATTTATGGCCAATACATGGATGTTGCTGAGAGTAGAGTTACCTTACTTTAATTGTACTTCGGAGACTCGGTGGACTTGTACAGATCTTTGATTATGAAAAACTAATGTGCGGTGTATTTGGAGTTATTGGTACTGCTGATGCGGAGGTAGCGAATCGTGTATCACGAGGCATGTACCATCGTGGTCCTGACGATAGTGGAATCTGGATAGACACTACAGATACGCCTGTTACCTTAGTCAACACTCGACTAGCCATCATTGATCTTTCTGATGCAGGGCATATGCCGATGTTAAGCCATAACAGGGAAGTTGCGATCACTTACAATGGCGAGGTATACAATTTTCCTGAGATTCGCTCTGATTTGGAAAAACTAGGTTATACATTTGTGTCGAACAGTGACACTGAAGTAATCTTGAGTGCCTACCAACATTGGGGAGATGCTTGTGTAGAACATTTTCGTGGCATGTTTGCTTTTCTTATTTGGGATGTTAGAAATCAAAGATTATTTGCAGCACGTGATCGGTTAGGTATAAAACCTCTTTATTGGTCCATGGTGGGAGAGAATGTGATACTTGGTTCAGAGTTAAAAACAATTTTAGCGAGTGGTTTGATTGAACCTGTAATGAACTATCAAGCTTTACATCATTATTTGACATTTTACTCTGTTCCTCCTCCACTGACTATGCTAGAGAATGTACATTCTCTTTTACCGGGACATTGTCTAACTTGGGAGAAGGGCACAGTGTCTGTAAAACAGTATTGGGATTTACCTGCAATGACATCTATTGATAGTAAAGACACTAAATATGATGAGATTGAGACGAAACTTGAATTACGTAGACTATTAGAGGAATCAATTAAACTTAGAATGGTGTCTGATGTACCTATTGGAGCATTTTTATCTGGTGGGGTGGACTCTTCTGCAATTGTTGCTTTGATGGCTCGACTGACTGGTGAACGTCTGAAGACTTTTTCCGTAGGTTATGACATTGCGGGAAAGAGTATGGATGAGAGGTATTACGCTGAATTAGTTGCTAAACGGTATGATACTGACCATAATGAAGTCATAATATCTGGTAGAGAGGTAGCTTCACAGCTATCCAATTTTGTTTGCGCTATGGACCAACCGACGGGTGATGGTTTAAATACCTACTTAGTTTCTCGTGCTACATCTAATCATGTCAAAGTAGCACTATCCGGCTTAGGTGGAGATGAGCTATTTGCAGGATATAGGCAATACAGATATTTGATGAATGCCGAAAGCATTAGTAGAGTATGGAATAGTACTCCTGAGCTAGCCAAGTCGCTTGGACGTACTTTTTTTGCTGGTTTGGCAGGATTGTCTGGTCGCCCTGCATTATCTGAGGTTCCAGAGTGGTTAGAGTCAAGCTTCCTACATCGTTATCTGCGCACCAGAACACTTTTTAATGAGGAAAGCAAAACTGCTTTGTACACATCAGGAATGTTAGAAAGACAGTCTCTGATGATTCCAAGTATTGATGTACTCGATCCATATCTCAATGATGATGAGTATGATTCCATTATGAAGGTGACTAGATTGGAACTAAAATCATATATGTCTCATATGCTGCTGCGCGATACTGATGTTACAAGCATGGCTCATTCTCTAGAAGTGCGCGTACCATTAATTGATCACAAGTTGGTGGAGTTTGCCGCTAATATTCCAAGCCCAATGAAGCTTGGCAATTCGTCTGCGGGAAAATTTGCTGGACCAACAAAAGTTGTGTTAACTGATGCATTGGTGGACGTGTTGCCCAAACAGATTTTGGAGCGCAAGAAGCAGGGGTTTTTTATGCCGGTCGGGTCCTGGATGCTCAATGATTTAGAGCCTATAGTGTCTGAGGCTTTATCTTCAGATACGGTGAGTAGACGCGGTATTTTCGATTCGGGTGCTGTAAGCGGATTGCGTAGCGATTTTGAAAATGGTAAAGGGTCATATATGAAAGTATGGGCGTTACTTATATTGGAGTTGTGGCAGAGGGAATTCATAGATTGACTTTAGTAACCGGCAACAGTAATTATATCTTATGTAATGGAGAGTGAGCTGAATGGTTGTTGATATACCCCAAACTGATCCTTATGCCAATTATTGTGCTCATAAGGCTGCAATAGATGGTGCCATAACTCGCGTGCTTGATAGTGGTAGGTACATCATGGGTGACGAAGTATTATCATTTGAAAAGGAATTCGCCGAGTATGTTGGTGTTAATTATGCGGCTGGAGTTGCTTCTGGTACAGATGCACTTGAGTTAGCATTGAGGGCTTGTGGTGTTGGTGATGATTCAATTGTATTTACAGTCAGTCATACAGCTGTAGCTACAGTCGCTGCTATTGAGCGTACGGGTGCGGAAGCTATATTGATCGACATTGATCCAGACACTTACAACATGGACGCCAATTGCCTAGAGACCGCGGTATCAAAGTCTTACAATGGACGTGCTATTGCTATAGTTCCTGTACATATTTATGGTCATCCTGCAGACATGGAATCAATACGGAAAATTGCTGATAATAATGAATTGATTGTCATAGAAGATTGTGCTCAGGCCCATGGCGCATCTAAGGATGAGCGGGGAGCAGGTACCTGGGGTCATATGAGTGCTTTCAGTTTCTATCCAACCAAAAACCTTGGTGCTTTAGGTGATGCTGGAGCTGTTCTTACTAATGATATAGATCTTGTGGAAAAAGTTTACAGCTTACGAGAATATGGCTGGACAGATAGATATGTAAGCGATATTCCAGGTATAAATAGTAGGATGGATCCCTTGCAGGCTGCAATTCTCAGGGTCAAATTAGCTAGTCTTGATGCGGAAAATAAACAACGAAGATTTCATGCAGAAAGGTACAGTAAGATTATTGATAAGTCGTCTGTGAATGTTCCGTATGTGCAAAAAGGCGTTCAACATGTTTATCACCAATATGTGATTCAGACAGCAAAACGTGATGAGTTACGAGAACATCTGCTTGGTCTTGGGATAGGAACTGGCATCCATTATCCAGTCCCCGTACATAAGCAGCCTGCTTATAAAGGGCGTGTTGGTACTTCTGGCAGCCTAATTCATACCGAGAGTGTTGCTGACAGAATTCTAAGTTTACCAATGTATCCCGAATTATTGTCCACTGAAGTTGATATTGTGGCAGAACATATTGTAAATTGGGCATACTTGTAATATGTGAGGTGGCACGTACTTGGTTTTATGTTTGTGTCTTTGTTAGTGGACTGACACAGACTGACAAAGAAAATACTTCGAGCATTACGCTATAATTCTGCATAGGAGGAACACCAATTTTATGAACGAATCCATATCGTCCATAGAGAATCATACATGTAGGCTTTGTGATAAACCAACCTTACGTCCTTTTTTGGATCTTGGAAGCATGCCTATTGCCAATGCTTTTCTATCATCTGAGCAGTTGTCAGAACCAGAATATACTTTTAATTTGTACACAGGTTATTGCGAATCTTGTTTCATGGTCCAATTAATTGACACTGTAGACCCAAATATGTTGTTTCATGACAATTATGCATATTTTTCATCAATATCCAATGTGATGGACCAACATTTTGCTGCTTTAGCAAACATAATATCAAATGAAATTTTCTATGATGACAAATTGTCGGTTATAGAAATAGGTTCTAATGATGGTATTTTGCTGGAAAAGATATCTGGCTATTCCTCCAATACTATTGGTATAGAACCTTCATCTAATGTGGCTGAAGTTGCAAAAAACAAAGGTTTAAAAGTTATATCAGAGTTTTTTAATTCAGATCTTGCAGGCAAATTGGTTGTGGACTATAACCCTGCGCAATTGGTTGTAGGGGCAAACGTATTATGTCATATACCAGATTTAAATGAATTGGCACGCGCATTGAATACCGTACTAGATGATGAAGGTGTATTTATTTTCGAAGATCCTTATTTACTAGATATTATGTCGAAGCTTGCCTATGATCAGATTTACGATGAGCATTTTTATTATTTTAGCGTTACAGCTTTGTCTACTTTGTTTGAAAGGCACGGTCTCCGACTATTTAGGGTAGAGCAGATTCCAGTTCATGGAGGATCTATGCGGATTTATGGATGTAAATCTAAATCTAGACGATCTACTGAACATT
>CAJWIA010000118.1 GCA_913040765.1 uncultured Anaerolineales bacterium
TGCTTCTCCACATATAATTAGACGTGGTCCAGACACAATACCCTGTTCAATAGCCTGTTTTGCGTAAATGTTCGAAGTATTCATACCCATGTCACGCACCATTGTAATGCCAGACTGCAAGCTAACCAACATGTTGCTAGCACACTTGTAAGCACTAATTTCCGGAGCGTCATACAATGCTTGAGCAGACAAATCGTGAATTCCATCCCATGCAAGATGCACATGACTGTTTATAAGACCTGGAAGGATAGTCCCACTGGTCTCGATAATTTCATTATCACCATCATTGTCCTGTAGATGTAATTCTTCCTCAAAAATACCAACCTCGATTATAAGACCATGTTCTATTCTTACGAAACCATCTTCTATCACATTATCATCGACACCGGTAAACACCCTACCTCTAAGTGTTATAGAAACAGGTACCTTTGACACTAGACTACCAATTACTGGTTGGAATTTCCATGAAGGAGCTTCTGGCATTGTCTTATTCCTCAATTTTGTAAAATATATTCAGGCACTACATCCAAATATGGTACCTACTCTCTGTGAAATCAAGTTAGCAGCGTCAGGACTTGGTACTCCAGCTAGATGTGGAGTAATTATGAGTTTCTCGGACGATATGTCAAAAAACGGGTGGTCCTTAGGTAATGGTTCATGTCTAAATACATCTAGTGCAGCCCCTGCTATTTCACCAGATTCTAGTGCATTACACAATGCATCTTCATCCACCATACGACCTCTAGCTGTATTAATAAAGAAAGCTGTCGACTTCATCTGACTAAATGCATTGGCATCAAACTGGTTATCATTTCCATCTGCACCATCTTCAAATCGATGATGAAGTGATACAAAGTCGCTTAGTTTTAATAGTTGGGGTAATTCACACCATTGAACCCCTAAGCTGGCTTCCTCAGCAGGCGACAAACGAGTTCGCTTGTTATAGATAATATTAGCTTGAAAAGCTTGAAGCATACGAGCCACACACTTCCCAATGTACCCCAGTCCTATCAATCCTACTGTGCTATTACAAAGAACTCCAAAGTCTTTCATGCCAATCCAGTTAAAACCATATTTGGCCTGATCAGTTAGCTCAGGCTCTCCAACTTCCTTTGTCCATGCCTGTCGTTTAGTCATGTCTTGCACCCACACCATCTTTTTGCTGAGCATAAGCATCAACAGAATTGTGTGTTCTGCAACACCTAACAATGCTAAATTGTCAATATGATAAACAGGAAGATCGGTATTAGAAACATGAGCTACGCTAGGCTCAAGTACAACAATAGCTTCTAGTTGATCACCCACTTTCTCAATCATAGCTCTATCAACGTCTCTGTCTTGAGTCACTATACCCACACAGTCAGATAGATCTTCAGTAACACCCAAGCCTTTCTCCCTTAATCTCTCTATGCTCTCCACAACTGATGGGTGAATATTTGAATCAACAAGACATAAATTTCTTACTACCATACTCCTATCTCCTTTAACGCTCGTGCAGCACCATCAAGATTTTTCAGGTTCATACTTGAATAATTAGGGGAAAAAATTACCCCTGCGCCACCTGAATTGTACGTAGCAAGAACACTATCATATACGATTTCAGGAGTACACTTAGCCTGATCTTCCACAACTCGCGGTGCATCAACACCAATCCCCATATACACAGGTAATTTGCCTTGCAAAACATCAACGGTTGCTTTGCATTGTCCGCCCACATAACTTGTAGCGTCCATTCCAGTAGAAACAAGATCATCCCATCCAATCTCGTTAATTCCAAGAATTTTATACATGATGGGAGTAAATTCCTCTGGTGTAAAATCACGCAGAATGCTCTTATGAAAATCTGTCATCTCCTTCACATATACTTGTCCGGATTGATGCTGGTACACTATTGGTTTCACCCAATCTGCATAATCGACAACGTCTTTCCAAGGCCATTGTGCTTTTCTGATTGGACTAAAGTGGTTTCTATTCCATACATTTAAACCAAATTCCAGTTTCGGGTCACACCATTTTGTAATCCCATATAATTCGCGATCCAAGTCTTTATTTCGTTTCACCCAATATCTTTCAAGCAATAGCAATTCAGGATGCTCAAAAAGCAATCGTAGAAACTCAATTAATGCTCCATCGGCAAATTCCGTGTCAGCTCTAGCCTCTTGAAAGTACCGATAAGCATTCGAACAAGCTAGTCGCGTACTCTCGACATCTATATTGTGTTGTCGCATATTCTGAACACAATGTTTGCAATAACAAGTGGGAGCCATACCAGCTATCAGTCTATCTAGTGGACTCCGCCTTTCATTGCACCACATAATTCCATCAATATCATAATTTCTGCAGTGATCCTCAATGATCGAGTGCCACCAAGCTCTATAAGCAGGATTCTCCAAACAAGGCTCCCCACTTATACGTCCTAGGTGATCTATCTCAAAGTACTGTGGAAGATTAGGAATTGGAACACTTTGTGCAGATCCGTGACCAGAATACTTAAACAATGGTTCCATAAGCTCCGGGATAACACGCATACCTCTCTCTCTAGCACCAGGAATAACCATATCAAGAATATCTTTACCATGCATACCAATATCTGGAGCGCGAAAGTTTTCTATGGAAGTATTGGTGTAGTATTCTGGTCTGTAATTAAGGTATGAGCCTCCTTGTACATCTGCTGGCTCCGATACGCCATGATCTGGCCAACCGTCTATATCCCAGGAAATACTTCGGCCAATCTTTAGCCCTAGCCAGCTAACTGTGCCAATCAGAAGAGTGTCAATTCCAAAACGTCCTTGCAAGGTGTCTAGTACATTGTTTACACCTTCGTCCACAAAACTTATAGGGCCTATCTGCATACCCACGAACTTTTGTTTCAAAGTAGTCATATTATTGGTTCACCTCGTGTCACAAGTACAGCTTAACAAAAACCTAACCGGCAATAGTAGGTACAGTTTGGGTAACACCCTTAGAATTGGATAAGTAAATAGCTTGAACAATACTTAGAGCATGCAGTCCATCTTGACCCGTAACTCTTGGTTCGCGATCATTAATGACTGCGTCAACAAAATCTTCTGCTTGCATCTGAAAATTGTAATGGAGTCCAAGTTCAGAGGTATGATTTTCGGAATGCCAATACTTTGTGTGCTCCAGAGAACTGAGTCGTGCCCATTCCCGTGCACGCACAGCAATGATACCTTCACTACCATGCAGATTAGTTTCCCAACACAGCCCTTTAGTCCCCGTGTTATGACTGGCAGAAAGTAATATGCCAGTAGTCCCTCTGCCAAACTCAAGCAGGCAGGTACAATTTTTTTCCACCAGTACATCATTGTTTATACCTCCGCAGCGTCCAGTGACTCGTACCACTTCATCGCCTAATAGCCAGCAGAGCCTATCCACTGCATGGATAGCACTGTACATCATGACACCCCCTCCCGACATTTCTGGTATCATAAGCCACTCTGGTAAAGGCTGTCGCTGGGCAGTAATCATAGTTTCACTAGCTACGCTCACATTACCAATGCTCCCTTCTGTCATCCACTCCAAAGCTTTCTTAGCTTCCATACGGTAGCGATGAACAAAACATACTCCGAGCTTTACACCACGTTGCTTGCATGTAGACACCAACAACTGCGCATCATCGACATTAGTGGCCATAGGTTTCTCAACCAGAACATGGATACCAGCATTAGCGGCTTCCATAGCTACTGAGCAAAGCTTGTGATGAGGTATGCACACCACCAGTATGTCTACACCAGCGTCAATCATGCTTCGGTAGTCTTCATACGCAGTGACTTTATACTGATTAGCTAGCTCAACCCTGCGCTGAATTGAAGTATCTGCTATACCAACAACTTTAACATTAGGAAGTTGAGAAAATCCGTTTAGATGCCTCTCTCCTGCTTGTCCTCCACCGACAACACCCACATGAATCATAGTCATGTTTCGCACATTATTAACGTAAACGGATCCTAGGATCTATAGTTCGCCTTAAGCTATCTCCTAACAGATTACAGGCCATTACTGCAGTAAGAATAGCAATGCCTGGGAAAGTAGATATCCACCAGGCCTTACCTAAAACAGCACGACCAGTAGCAGCCATAAGACCCCATTCTGCATCCGGGGGTTGAGCTCCCATACCTAGAAAACTCAATCCTGCACCAATAGTTATAGCATTACCGACCTGTAGAGTGGAAAGAACAATCAGTGGTGCCAATGTATTAGGTAACACGTGCCGATACATTATAACTATGTCACGTACGCCAAGCAGCGTAGCCGCATCAATATACGGTTGCTCCCGGACTGTAAGAACAGTACTACGTATCAATCGTGCGTAGATAGGAATAGTGGAAATGCCAACAGCTATCATAACTTTGATGATTCCTGTGCCAAGTGAAGCAATAACCACCAGGGCTAGCAAGATTCCAGGGAAAGCCAACATGGCATCCGTTATCCGCATAATAATAGTATCAATCAATCCACCGTAATATCCTGAAAGTATGCCAAACAATGTGCCTACAATCGCACCAATCAAAACACTAATAAGGCCAAGCATTAGCGAAATCCTCGAGCCATGCATTACACGACTTAGGACATCTCTTCCTAAACGATCAGTACCAAACAAAAAACTAGCGGACGGAGCTTCTCTAGCACCCGCTACAGTCTTTATCGGGTTGTAAGGAGATATTTGATCAGCAAAAATAGCAATAACAATCCAAACAATAAGTATGCTAATCCCTATAACAAAGCTTGGGTTAATGTTAAGCGTCCTCCGGCTTTCAACTGTATCCATGGTCATCCATACCGAATACGTGGATCTAGCCATGCATAAGTAATATCTACAATTAGGTTTACTAAAACATATCCAGTAGACATGAACAACACTATACCTTGCACAAGAGGATAATCTTTCCATAGCACAGCACTTACTACCAAACGCCCTAATCCAGGTCGACTAAAAACAGTTTCAGTGACCACAGCTCCGGCGAGCATACCACCAAACTGGAGTCCAACAATAGTTACAACTGGGAGCAAAGCATTACGGAGCGCATGGCGAACATATATTAAAGTCTTGGGAAGACCTTTCGCACGAGCGGTACGTACATAGTCCTCCACCAATGCCTCGATTAGACAAGCTCGAGTAAGACGACTGATAACCCCGGAAGATACAAGCCCTAGAGTAACGCTAGGCATGATCAACGAACGCCACCCTGCTTGACCTGCAG
>CAJWIA010000119.1 GCA_913040765.1 uncultured Anaerolineales bacterium
TCTTCCAAGCGTTTGACCAGCAGCATCAATCACTAACCATTCTCGATTTACATCAGCCGCTTTAGTTACATATGTATTCACCAGATCAATACTCCTCAAAACTCTATATTTATTAATGTCAATCCTTGTGGAGGAGCCAAAGGACCACCTTTATTTCTATCCTTCGCATGAAGCACTTCTTCCACAACACTTGATTCCCATGATCCGACACCTACCATATATAATGTTCCCACAATACTTCTCACCATCCTATACAGAAATGAATTAGCCACAATTTCCATAATAAAACTGTACTTATCCTCTCTCCAATCTAGCCTACTCACCGTACGTGTGGTATGACCTATTTTGTCTGGAGATCTACCAAAAGATGCGAAATCATGTTCGCCAACCAAACATTCTGCACCAGATCTCAATGCACCTAAATCAAGTTCCGCTTTTACATGCCAGCTCGTTCGCATGTGCAATGGCGATCTAATTGGAGCATTATATATCCTGTATTGATAACTCCTCCATCTGGCACAGCGCCTTGGATTGAAATCAAAAGATGTCAAACCCAGGGTCCTAAGTACAATGTCTTGCGGTAAACATGCATTAATCGCACGCAACAAATCATCTTCTGTATGCCTCCATTCCATATTGAAGGCAATTACCTGACCTAAAGCATGTACTCCTGTATCAGTCCGGCCAGACCCATGGATTATAATCCTGTCCCTATCAGCTACCTGACTAACGGCTCTTTCAAGCTCACCCTGCACTGTCCTGCGGTCAATCTGAGACTGAAACCCACTAAAATCTGTACCATCATATTCCAATACACCACTATAACGACGTAGTTCTGTACTAATCTTCGACTAGTTCCAAAACAACAACGGGTGCCGCATCTCCGCGACGAGCACCAACTTTAAGCATGCGTGTATACCCACCAGGACGGTTCTCGAACCTAGGAGCAATTTCTTCTAGCACTTTGTCGACAACCTTTCTATTATTCAATCGCCTCATAATAGTTCTACGAGCATGTACCTTAGCCATCTCATCGCCAATACGTTGACCACGTTTTGCGATGGATATGACACGCTCCGCATCTCCGCGAATTGCACGTGCTTTAGCTTCCGTAGTATTTATTCGTTCGTGAATAAACAACTCATTCATCAAGTTCCTTCGTAAAGACTTCCGATGCCCTACAGATCTATTGAGTCTACGACCGAATGTACGGTGTCTCATCCGGCTATCTCCAAACCAATCTCAGACTCTTCTAACACTTCATCTGACATATCACCCTCAATATAACCTCTTTCAACCAATTTATCTCTTAGCTCGTTAAGCGATTTATCACCGAAATTACGTATGGACATCATCGCCTCGTCACCTCGAGACATATGGTCTAATACCTCACCCACAGACGTAATACCTGTACGCTTAAGTGAATTAAACACGCGGACTGAAAGATCCAACTGTTCTATTGGAACCTCGTACACTTCATTGGGAACCAACTCTTCCTCAACCTCTTCTATAACCTCCATGAGCATCTCTTCAGTAACTCCTGAAATATCCTTCAAATGATGCATCATAATGGCAGCACTCCCACTCAATGCCTCTTCGGGTGCTATAGTACCATCAGTCCATATTTCCATAACTAGTTTGTCATATCCTGTGTCTTGACCAACCCTAGCACTGTCTACATCCCAATTTACACGTCTAACTGGACTATAAATAGCATCTGTTGGTATATCACCTACTGGCAGTACACCACGATCTTCGGCTGGAGAGTATCCGCGCCCACGCTGTACAGTTAACTCTATCTCTATTTTTGCAGTTTTCTTATCCATCGTAAAAAGATAAAGGTCCGGATTGACAATCTCTACCTCAGAAGGACATTCCACATCGGCAGCAGTTACAGTGCCTTCACCACTAACTTTCAATAGTATTCGTGCTGTCGAACCTTCGTGTAACTTCATTCGCAACTGCTTAACCTGCAACAATATTTCTGTCATATCCTCACGAATTCCTGGTAAATCAGAGAATTCATGATAGACGTCAGTGACTCTAATAGAGGTCACTGCAACACCTTCAAGAGAAGATAGTAAAACTCTACGCAAAGCATTTCCGATGGTTACCCCAAAACCAGTTTCCAAAGGACTCACAAAAAATTTGCCGTAATTTAACGAGACAGCATCACGTTCAATTCGTGGTGTAACCATATCTGTTGTAGAAATCAAAATAAATCCCTCCCAGTAACAATATCTGCAAATTGATCCAACTTGCACATATAAATCACCTAGAATAAAACTCCACTATAAGTTGTTCATTTACTGGCTCAAATATCTCTTGTCTATTTGGAATATCAATCATCTTCCCTGTCAGTGCAGCAACATCCCTACTTAGCCACGTAGGAATCGTTCGTCCCTCGGCCTCATCTAGCAGTGCTCGAAAAACCACACGCTCTTTAGACGCTGAACGTACTTCAATCTCATCACCAGAATTTAGCTGTAATGAAGGTACATCTGTTCTTTTACCGTTCACCAAGAAATGACCGTGTGACACTAACTGTCGAGCCTCTGCCCTACTGCGCGCATAACCCAATCTGTACACTACATTGTCAAGACGTACTTCAAGCTCCTGTAGCAATGCCATACCTGTCAAACCTCTAGTACGAACAGCTTTGCGATAATAGTTTCGAAACTGCCTTTCTAATACGCCATATATTCGTCTAGCACGCTGTTTTGCACGCAATTGGATTGCGTAATCAGACTCGCGCTTACGCCTCCACTGGGCCTGCGGACCATGCTGACCAGGTGGATATCCCCGTTTCTCGAACGAACATTTCGGTGTTAAGCACCTAGATCCTTTTAGATAAAGTTTTTCGCCTTCTCGGCGACACAATTTACACACTGAACCTGTATATTTCGCCATAATTTCGTAATTTTCCTAAATACCTATATCTGCAAAAACTATAATCTTCTTTCTTACACACGCCTTTTCTTTGGGGGCCGACATCCATTATGGGGTACTGGAGTAGTATCTGTAATGGAATTTACGACAATACCTAAACCCTGGATAGCACGAATAGCAGATTCGCGACCAGGACCTGGACCCTTAACAAACATGTCCACCTCCTGGAGTCCCATGTCGATAGCCTTCCTACCTGCTTGCTCTCCTGCCAATCTAGCCGCATAAGGTGTACTTTTACGCGACCCTTTGAACCCCGCAGTACCGCCACTACCCCACGAAATTACTCCTCCACTTCTATCTGTGACTGTAACGATTGTATTGTTGAATGTCGCATGAATATATACCCTACCACGCGCCACTGTCCGTTTTTCACGCCTTCGCTTTGATCTTTGTGCCATATTATGTACTCATCCTATTTCTTTCTCGCACCACGTCTACGACCACGTCCAGCTACTGTTTTCTTTGTACCCTTAGATGTCCGTGCATTAGTTTTAGTACGCTGTCCTCTAACTGGTAAATTCATCCTGTGGCGTCTTCCCCTATAGCATCCGATTTCAGTAAGCCGCTTAATATTCATCTGAGTTGCGCGACGCAGATCACCCTCCACCACATAGTTTCCAGCAATATTTTCCCTTACCGCTACTATTTCATCTTCCGACAATTCGCTTACTTTTGTAGATGGGTCAATACCAGCATCAGATAGCACAGCCTGTGCTGAAGATTTACCTATGCCATAAATATAGGTGAGTGCAATCTCAATACGCTTCGTTCTAGGTAGATCTATTCCCTCAATTCTTGCCATATCAATTCATCTCCAATGCGATCAAACTAACCCTGACGCTGCTTATGACGCTTATTTTCACATATAACATACACACGCCCGCGTCTACGAACAATTTTACATTTGGGACATCGTTTTTTTACAGATGCAGATACTTTCATATCTAGTTACCACCATTAGAATTCAATTGTGTCAAAATCTCTGCGTCATCATTTGTAATGGCAATTGTATGCTCAAAATGAGCAGTTAGGTGACCATCACTTGCTGCAACTGTCCATTGATCGTTCATTACCGTTGTATCATAATGACCCGCTAGCACCATAGGTTCTAATGCAATTGTCATACCTGGTTTCAATGTTGGACCACTTTTAGCTCGCCCATGATTTAATATTTGCGGATCCTCATGCAAATCACGACCAATACCATGACTAGTATGATGCCTGATTACATTGTACCCTCTATCCTCAACAGCTTTTTGCATGGTTTCTGCTACATCCCCGGTACGATTACCAGCTCTGGCAGACTCAATTGAAGCATAAAGAGCCTTCCGAGTTACGTCCAGTAAATCATGAGCACCATCACTTATATCACCAATCGGAAAAGTCCAGGCACTATCAGCCATCCACCCTTTGTACACCGCACCACAGTCAATAGTTAGAATATCTCCCTCTACCAACTTTCTATCACTAGGCACTCCATGAACTATCTCCGAATTAACTGACATACATGTCACTCCGGGGAATGGAACATGTGAACTCGTAGGCCGATATCCTTTAAAAGGAGATTCGGCGTCTAATTTTGACAATTGCTTTTCAGCACATTGATCCAATTCTTGAGTAGTCACGCCCGGTCGCAATAATAACTCTAGTTCATGTAAAACCGTAGCTACTACATGACCAGCTTTACGCATAAGACCAATTTCCCTGTCAGACTTTATAATAATCATGCAAAAACACGACCCCTTATGACCTTCAACAAAGCTGTAGTAACCTGATCAATCGTGTTTTCTCCATCAATTTCACAGAGCAAATTGCGCTCATCATAGTGAGCAAGCATGGGCACCGTCCTTTTACGATAATCATCTATTCTACGTAGTACAGTATCTCTCTTATCATCAGGTCGTTGCTCAAGATTCGCATTGTGTGGTGGAGGATCATAGATAAGATGATATGTATTCCCCGTATCCCTATCAGTACGTCTGCCTGTAAGTCGCTCGATCACAGTACTATCACTAAGACTAATTAATGGGGCCAAGTCTACTCCTTTACCATGTAGCAACAGGATATCGTCCAATGCTTGAGCTTGCTCCAGATTACGCGGAAATCCATCAAAAATCGCTCCGCCGCTATCCACAAATTGACCTATCTGATCTTGAACTAATTCAATAGTCAAATCATCAGGCACCAAAATACCATTCTCCAGCAACTTATTCACACGCAATCCCAATTCAGTTTTTTGGCTAATATTTCTCCTGAATAT
>CAJWIA010000120.1 GCA_913040765.1 uncultured Anaerolineales bacterium
GCTTTGAACATACTCCACTCATGCATGGACCATTGCAATTCCATGCTGTAGCGTTTACGTATTTCTTGTTTGGTGATTCTGATTTCACATCACGAATACCGTCCGCAATGTTTGGCATTGTTGCTGTTGGATTGTTATGGTATTTTCGCGACATTTTTGGCAGAGTTGGTGCACTTGTCGCGGCTGGATTAATCACTATTTCACCAATGATGGTCTACTATTCCAGATATGTGCGCAATGAATCTTTAGTTGTCGTGTGGGTATTGATTATGCTATTGGCTATCGCGAGATACTTTCACGATAAGCATCCAAAATGGCTCTATGTTCTTGCGGGTGCTATGGCATTAAACCATGCTACTAAGGAAGTAGCATTTTTGTATGATGCTATATGGATGGTGTTCTTAGGAATAATCTTTGTCAGAGATAACATTAGAGCTGAGTGGCCAAACAAACTGTTAAAGCGCATGTTTTTGTTGTTCCTTGTTGCGTCGGTGGTTTTTGGCGTAACAGCGCTTATGTCACTGAGCTACGACATTAGTGACAGTTTAATGATGATAAATCCTGGGATTATAGATATAGATAGTATTGGGAATATATCCGGAATAATAGCTTTGGGATTGGTGGGCTTGTCTGCAGCTACGGTTTTTGCGGCTAGATGGAAGGCAGTGCAAATATACCCTAGTTTTCATATCCTTGTAATTATGACTTCGCTAGTATTGCCCCAACTCGTGGCATTACCTGTGCGAACGTTGCTCGGTAGTGATCCGCTTGACTATACATCCGACGGTATGTGGCGAACAGGATCGGTATTTGCCGTGTTGATGATCATGTCTATAGCACTTGGAATGTCTTGGGATAGAAAAAAATGGATGGTATGTGCGGGAGTATTTTATTCGATTTACATTATATTTTTCACGACCGTATTTTCCAATGGTGGTGGGTTAACTAGCGGATTTGCTGGATCATTAGGGTATTGGATGGAGCAGCAATCAGTAGAAAGAGGAAGTCAGCCTTGGTATTATTATTTTTTGGTACTTATACCATTGTATGAATATCTGCCTGCAATAGGTACTATGGTGGGGGGATGGATGTTCACTAGAAGCTGGAAGAAAGATAAAATTACTGGAAGATATTTGAAGGATAGCTATTCAGGATTTCCCATGAGATCTTACCTGATGTTTTGGTGCCTAACTACATTCTTGATTTATGTTTTAGCTGGAGAAAAAATGCCGTGGCTTACAGTACATTTGAGTCTTCCTATGATACTGATTTCGGGCTGGGTATTTGGGTATGGGATTAGACGCGTAGACTGGAGGAAATTTGGCGCTAGTAAAATTATGGTTTTGAGTGCAATAATGTTCGTTGCTGGATTAGCATTATTTGATTTGATTAGGATGTTAGTGCCGCTAATCTTAGGATGGAGGACATCAGAATCTAGTGTCCCATTCCAAGGCACAACATTGATTCAAATAGAAGACACAATGGCATTTCTTGCGGCATCAGTTGTTTTGGTCTTAGCAATTGTTGCGGTTGTACATTTGATACGCCAAATAGGAATGCGTCAATTTAGATATGTGACCAATTCTGTAGCTATTGCATTTCTAGCCATTCTCACCCTTCGAACTACCCTAATTGCTAACTACATCAAGTTTGATGAACAAACTGAGTTCATTAACTATGCGTCTGGTGCGCCTGGAATTAAGGTGGTGATGGATCAGGTTGAGGAGATTTCTCGTACTTCTACTGATGGTCTAGGGATAAAGGTTGCTTATGATGATGATGTTTCTTGGCCATTTACATGGTATTTGCGAGATTATAGTAATCAGGTCTTTTTTGGAGCTGAACCGTCAAGACAGGCACTGGAGGATGCTTCGCTGGTAATTGCTGGCAATAACAATTGGCCGAAAGTGGAAGCGCTTCTAAAGAATAACTACCATACATTTGAATATATTCGTATGTGGTGGCCAATACAGGATTATTTTGGATTGGATATGGAACGGATTACTAAAAACTTAAATGATCCAGAGCGATTGGCTGCTTTATGGGACATTTGGTATAGACGTGATTATGCTCGTTATGGTGACATTAATGGTTCTGATTATTCATTGTCTAACTGGCCTGTGGTTGATAGGATGCGGTTTTATGTTGACAAAAAGCTCGCTTCTAAGTTGTGGAGCATGGGCTCGCTTATAGATGCGCAGCCAATCGTGGTTGATGTTGACCAATTTGAGGCTGTCAGTGTTGTTCGTACTGCGTTGATTGCATGGGGTTCAAACGGTGACAATGCAGGTGAATTTAACAGACCTCGGGATGTTGCAGTAGGTATAAACAATGAAGTGTACGTGGCTGACACATTTAATCACCGAATACAGAAATTTGATGAAAACGGTGAATTTTTGCTGGAATGGGGTGAGTACGGATTAATTAACCAAGGCGAAATTCTTAGTAGTAGATTGAACGAGCCGTGGGGTCTGGCGGTAAGTGATGATGGTATTGTCTATGTCGCTGATACTTGGAATCATAGAATAGTAAAATTTGATAGCAACGGAAAATTGATTGATTCGTGGGGGAGTTTTGGGGATGGAGTTGACCTATATAGTATGTGGGGTCCACGTGAAGTGACTATTGGACCTGCTGGATTGGTTTACGTTGCTGATACTGGTAACAAGCGTATATCAGTGTTTACGCAAGATGGTATAGGGGTGCGACAAATAGGTAAAGGCGGATCGTTTGAAGGTGAACTAGAGGAGCCAGTTGGGATAGTCGTCGGCGATGATGAATTGATCTATGTGGCAGATACGTGGAATGCTAGAATACAGGTCTTCACCAACGAAGGGGTTTATCTTCGGGAATGGGCTGTGCCAGAATGGGAAGGGCAATCGCTTAATAATAAGCCCTATCTTGCTCTTGATAACGCTGGCAGAATTTACGCTAGTGCGCCGGAAGGATATCGTATTTTGGCATGGGATTTGTATGGTAAGCCTGTGTCGGGCTGGGGGAATTATGGCAATGATTTACAGTCTTTCAATCTTCCTACCGGCATTGACGTTGACGTCCTTGGTGGATTGTATGTAGCTGATACGGAAAATGATAGGGTTTTGTACTTTGAATATGTTAAAGAATAGAAACTTGCAGGTTGAAGTTTATTGAGTGGTAGTGACTAAGATGGGTCATGATGATATAATCGCGGCTTCGTTTAGAGGAACAAATCAATGAAGTTACATGAATATCAAAGTAAACGTCTGTTCGCTAAATATGGTATTCCGATACCGAAAGGAGATGTTGCATCTACAGCTGCTGAAGCAGTGACAGTGGCTGCTAAGATCGATGGCAATGTAGTTGTTAAAGCACAAGTTCTAGTTGGTGGGCGTGGTAAAGCTGGCGGAGTGAAAATAGCTGAAGATAAAGCTGCCGCAGGAACATGCGCTGAAAAAATACTCGGTATGGAAATATCTGGTCTGCCCGTTCGAAAAGTTCTGATTGATGAGGCTGTAGACATTGACACAGAAATATATCTGGGTATTACTAATGACAGAATAGCAAAGTGTCCTGTAATTATGGCTTCGGCGGCAGGTGGAATTGATATTGAAGAAGTTGCTGTGGATGCGCCAGAAAAGATTGTAAAAGAACATATCCATCCGTTTTTGGGGCTGAAAAATTATCAGACTAGGAATATGGCAGTGGCTATTAAATTACCTGAACGTTTGTGGAAACAATTTGACGATATATGTCAGTCTCTACATAATGTATATACAACGAGTGATGCTACATTAGCAGAAATCAATCCGTTGGTCGTGACTAAGGTTGGGGATTTGCTCGCTGTTGATGGAAAAATGGTATTAGATGAAAATGCTTTGGATCGTCAAGGTGATTTGGAACAATTGCGGGATTCGGACTTAGAAACGGTTGAAGAGAACGAGGCGCGTAGACATGGCTTGTCTTATGTGGCGCTTGACGGTGATATCGGTTGTATGGTGAATGGGGCGGGGCTTGCTATGGGAACTATGGATATAATAAAGCATTTTGGGGGAGAGCCTGCTAATTTCCTTGACATAGGCGGTGGTGCTTCTGCAGAAAAGGTTGCTGCGGCATTACGTATTATCTTGAAAGATGGACGTGTCAAAGTTCTACTGATAAATATATTTGGTGGGATTACCCGATGTGACGAGGTAGCAAAAGGAGTTGTTTATGCAATAGACGAAGTTGGTGTAGACGTTCCTATGGTGGTTAGACTAGTTGGAACTAATGAAAAGGAGGGGCGAGAGTTGCTATCCAGTGCTAAGTTATCTACTGCATCATCTTTAGCAGATGCAGCGAAAAAAGCTATTGCTTTAGCAGCCTGATAAATTCGCAACGATATGAGTATCTTAGTGGATGCCAATACTAAAGTAATGGTGCAAGGCATTACTGGTAGGGAAGGTCTGTTCCATACCCAACAGATGTTGGATTATGGCACTTCTATAGTTGCTGGAGTCACTCCTGGTAAGGGTGGCGAAATAATATCGGATAAGATTCCAGTGTATGATACATGCAAGGCTGCTTTAGAAGTAAATTCGATTGATTGCTCTGTTATTTATGTACCTGCTTCATTTGCTCCGGATGCAATTCTTGAAGCTGCCGATGCAGGGATTGCCCTGGTTATATGTATAACGGAGGGTATTCCAGTAAGTGATATGATGGAAGTTAGGGCGTATCTTGATAATACAGAATGTCGTCTGATTGGACCCAATTGCCCGGGTGTTTTATCGCCCGGCGAAACAAAAATAGGTATCATACCGGGACATATAGCTCAAAAGGGAAATGTAGGTGTGGTATCAAGATCGGGCACATTGACCTATGAAGTGTTATATGCATTGGCACAGAAAGGTTTGGGGGCATCTACATGCGTGGGTATTGGTGGTGATCCGATCAATGGAACCAACTTCATTGATGTACTACATCTTTTTCAAAATGATTTGGAGACTAAGCAAATTGTAATGATTGGTGAAATTGGAGGCTCAGACGAAGAATTGGCCGCTGATTACATCAATAAGTTTGTAGATAAGCCAGTGGTGTCATTTATAGCTGGTCAGACTGCTCCGCCTGGAAAGCGCATGGGACATGCTGGCGCTATAGTAGAAGGGGGGTCTGGAATGGCATCTGATAAAATTGAAGCACTGATGAGTGCTGGTGCACTAATTGCCAATCATCCAGAAGAAATCCCGGA
>CAJWIA010000121.1 GCA_913040765.1 uncultured Anaerolineales bacterium
CAGTCCCACAGTCCGGACCCATAACCAACAATCCTTTGTCTGCTGCCAATGTCTTCAACGAAACTTCATCTTCCACAGAAACGTTGTCACTATAAAGAAAAACGTGTTTGCCAAAACCCAGAGCTTCACGTGCGACCCCTGCAGCATAACGTCCAGGAACAGAAACTATAACCCATTGACTGTTTGGTAATGTTCGCACAGCCATATCCAGACTACGAGGACGAAACTCCTGATCATCTGTTATCGACTTACGTTTATTTAGTAATACATCTACATGTTTAAGTGCAGCTGATGCTTGGGATACGCTGTCAGCCTTAACTGCAATAATGAGGTCCTCCGCCGCAGCGGTTGCACAGGAATGCGGGAGTAGTCCACTCTGCTCTAACACGTCTTTGTTAGCCTTCGTACCCATCATTACTCCAGCATCCAGCACACCATCTAATTCAAGCATACCTTTTTGTAGCTGCATTAAAACCACTGAGTCGAAGTATGCACCAGACCGTATTTCACCAGTTACGTTTGTCATATATAAACAATTAAGTCTTATATCAGCACCGACTCTGTTTGTGATGCTAGCAAAAATAGAGTCTCATCTTCTCCAAAACGACCCGTTAATTGCAACCCAAAAGGTAATCTATCGCCATTCTTGCCAGAGGGCATTCCTATAGTAGGTAAACCACTATGGGTCCAAGGTAAATTCATTACTGGATCGCCAGTACTCTCCAACCCATTAGGAGCTACCCCCGGAGCCGAAGGAGAAATCCACAAATCTATCTGATTCCGATCCATTAATTTAGTCAATTCCTTTCGCAATCTAGACCGACCTTCAAGAGCCATATTTAAATCATGATCCGAAACTGATTGACCTCGCAATATCAATTCAGCAGTTTTAGGATGATACTTGTTAGTATAACTCGCAAACCAGTTCTCATGAACATTCGCTGCTTCGGCAGCCACTATAAGATTGTGTCTAACAAATATATCCTCAAAATCAAGCATAGCAGTGACTGATTTTATTTCAAATCCAGCATTAGCAAGACGATCACAAGTAGCACGAAATTGCATCTTACCTTCATCAGAGACATTGTCCAGATAAACACCTTCTGGTACGCCTAAGTTTATACATTGGTTTTCTTTCGTGCCTGTTATTTCTAAATTCCACGACTCGACCAACTGTGTAGCTACACATGCAGCCATAGCAACATCAGGAGCAAAAGTACCGACATGATCTACTGAAGGAGATAGAGGTATCACTCCAGATCGCGAAATACGATCATAGGTTGGCTTATATCCAACAACACCACAAAAAGCAGCCGGACGAGTAATTGACCCGATGGTTTGTGTACCTAATGACAAAAGACATAATCCCGAGCTTACAGCAGCTGCTGATCCGCTACTCGACCCACCCGGAGTACATAAAACATTATGTGGGTTCCTTGTAGGGCCAGGTGCAAAGTAAGCAAACTCGGTGGTGATCGTTTTACCCATTACTAGAGCCCCTGCCTTCTTTAGAAGCGTCACACTTTCAGCTTCAATACCTTGCAAAACATCTGCCGGAACATGGCTACCAGCACCGGTAATATGGCCATCCGCATGAAATATGTCTTTCACTCCTACAATTAATCCAAAAAGAGGAGGGCGGTTTTTTGGGTCTGGATACTGTTCGAACAATGCTCTAGCCTCAACACGCAATCGACTAAAACGCTCCGACTCAGGGACAAAAGCAAATATTTCCTGCTCTTTTAATGTAAAGTGGTTCTCCAATTGTTCCAAATAATCCAGGAAACTAGTAAGATTACCTTTCTTGAAACTAGATAATGAACTTTTTCCTACTAATGACGACATTACGACTCACGCTCCACATACAGTTTCACAGCAGTCACTATGTTTTGATAACCAGTGCATCTACACAAATTTCCAGATATAGCAGCCCGAATTTCTTCTTCTGATGGGCACGGATTATCATCTAGAAAAGGAATGAGGCTCATCAAGATGCCAGGAGTGCAAAATCCACATTGCAAACCATGTGCTTCACGGAATGCTTCTTGAAGCGGGTGCAAATCGGTTGCTTCGGCTGCCATACCTTCTACTGTGGTTATTTGCTGTCCATGTGCCTGTACTGCAAACATCAAGCACGACCTGACAGATCTTCCATTTAATATCACGGTACACGCACCACAAACCCCATGTTCGCAACCAACATGCGTGCCTGTCAAACCAAGTTCGTGACGTATAAAATCACTTAACAACATGCGTGCTTCTACAGAAGATGTATATTCTTCGCCATTAATAGTAAGCTTTATCGAATGATTGTCACTCATGTTTCCATAGCCCGACCATATGCTAATTCCAATGCTCGCTTAGTTAGTATGCAAGCTAAATGCCTCTGGTAATTTACCGTAGCATGTAAACTTTCCATTGGCATAATCTCCTCTTCTGAAGCTTTGTTGGCAACTTGCTTTATCAGTTCATCTGATAGGGTTTCTCCAACCAGCATATCAGCTGACTGCTTTGCTTCCAGAGGCGCATCTGATAGATTCAAATACACCAAACGGGCCTTCCTACAAATATGTTTGTTATCTAATGTTATCAATGCTGCTATACCAGCCATGGCATAATCTCCCGACCGACGAGAAACTTCGAGAAATGCCCATCCGGTATTGGCCGCATGAAAAGGCACTTCTATTTCAACCAATATTTCACTCGGGCCAATCGCAGTTTCAAAATAGCCTCTGAAAAAATCAATGCTATTAATCCAACGAGTTCCATTGGTAGATTGGACCCGAAATCTGGAATCCATAGCTAAAGCTACCACCGGAAGCTCGGCTGCTGGATCCGCGTGAGCTATATTTCCACCTACAGTACCTCTATTACGTATCTGAGGATGGGCAATGTAGGGAAGAGCTTCATGCAATAAAGCAACTCTATCAGCTATTAAAGGATCATCCTCAACTTCACTTAGTCGAGTCATAGCACCAATATGTAGAACTGCACTGTCCCTGGAGGATATATAAGAAAGTTCTGCCAACAAGTTTAAGTCGAGCAGAATAGTAGGTTGCATTATACGGAAGTTCATAGCCGGAATTAGACTCTGCCCACCTGCCAGAATTCTGGCTTCATCACCATATTGTGCTTTCAGCACCAATGCCTCTTCTAATGACTCAGGTGCATAATATTTAAAGCTTGCTGGTTTCATTTATGTTTTGGTCATGTAAGTAATTTCTAGAGACATTGTATAATGCCGTACCAATGCAATTTATCACACAATCCCGAATATAATTTATCTTACTGTAAGGATTTGCGATTATATCATTAACAGTGTGACCATTGATCAGAGTTTATATACTCTAGATTTGTAGCGAGGAATAGTATGAGTGTGACGAACAATCTACTTGAAAATATATGTGTAATTGATCTAACGCGAGTATTAGCTGGACCATATTGCACAATGATGTTAGGAGATTTAGGAGCAGATATAATAAAAATCGAGGTTCCTGGCAGAGGTGATGATACTCGTCATTGGGGCCCTCCTTTTACTAAGGGTGGGGAATCCGCATATTATCTAAGTGCTAATCGCAACAAACGTAGTATGACACTGAATCTAAAATCAGAACAAGGGTTGGAAATCCTCAAAAAACTGATTGCTAAGGGTGATGTGCTTGTAGATAATTTCAAGACAGGAACGCTATCTCGCTGGGGATTAGATTACGAAACTTTACAAGAAATCCGTCCTGGATTGATATATTGCACGGTTACTGGATACGGTTACACTGGTCCTTATAGCTCTAGACCAGGCTATGACTTAATAGTACAGGCCACAGGAGGCTTTATGAGCATCACTGGACCAGAAAATGGCGATCCGAGCCGAGCTGGAGTTGCAATTGCTGACATCAGCACCGGAATGTTTGCAGCAAACGCCATTCTTGCGGCATTATATTCACGTGAACAAACCGGTAAGGGACAACGTATCGATATGTCATTACTTGACAGTCAAGTAGCTCTATTATCTTATGCGGCTACCAATTACTTCGTTTCGGGATCAATTACCAATAGACTAGGTAATGCCCATCCAAACATCGTGCCTTATCAATCATTCAAGGCTCGAGACATGCACTTTGTTTTAGCAGTCGGGAATGATAAACAATGGGAAATACTCTGCAAATCAATCAATAAACCTGAGTGGATTGATGATAAAAAATACTCAACGAACGCAGTTCGGGTCAACAACAGAAAGGTATTGATAGATCACTTAAGTAAATTGTTCGCAACACAGAACGCAAAGTACTGGTTGGACATATTTGATGAAGTTGGTTTACCATCAGGTCCAATTAATGAGCTGGATAAAGTATTTGAAAATGAACAGATAAAGTCACGTGACATGCGTATTGAGTTACCTCATTCCATAGACAATAAAGTCACACTCCTTAATTCTCCGATTAAGATTCCCACATCTCCTACCAAACCACACAAAGCGCCACCAACCCTAGGAGAACACACTGAAGAAATCCTACAGGAAAAGATTGGAGTTGATCAAGATACTGTAGCCAAACTTAGAAATGAAGGTATATTGTGATTAAATAGATACACCTACAATATCCTCAACACTATCTACACCTAAACGATCTAGCTCGTTAACGATTCCTAGTTTTATTTGTCGGATAAGCCCAGGCCCACGATAAACTAAACCTGTATACACTTGTACCAAACTAGCACCAGATCGAATTTTTTCCAAAGCAGCTCTAGCGTTGTCAATGCCACCAACTCCAATAATCGGAAGGTGTCCATCAGTCTGCCTGTAAATATGCCGTATAATACTATTGGATCTGTCATGTAATGGCCGACCACTAAGACCACCTTTTTCAATATGTCTTGGATCACTTAGTCCACCACGACTAAGACTACTGTTGGTCGCTATCAAACCAGAGACACCACGCCTAATAACTATATCCAACAAATTATCAAGATCCGAAATTGTAATATCAGGACTAATCTTTACCAGCAAAGGTCTATCAGGACACACTTCTGAATGAAGCTCCATGACAGGCAACAAAAACCTATCTAATAGTTCGCGTCCTTGCAATGCCCTTAAACCAGGAGTGTTGGGCGAACTTATATTTACAACTAGATAGTCAACTAGATGTTGAAGTCTAGCAATCATCTTAGTATAGTCA
>CAJWIA010000122.1 GCA_913040765.1 uncultured Anaerolineales bacterium
ACACTAATGTTCCTACCGTATCACCCCGTACAATTTGCAACAAACTATCTTTCTTCCACAAATTGATGACTGCAATGGGCATATTGTTGTCCATACACAAAGACAATGCAGTACTATCCATAATCTTCAAACGGAGATTTATGGCTTCCATGTAAGAGAGTCGATCATACTTCTGAGCATCAGGATTTTCTTGAGGATCAGAAGAGTAGACGCCATCAACCTTAGTTGCCTTAATTAGTATATCAGCATCTATTTCCACAGCTCGCAGCGCTCCAGCCGTATCAGTGGTGAAGTAAGGATTACCTGTTCCTCCCCCTAAGATGACCAATCTATTCTTCTCCAAGTGCCGTACAGCACGACGCCAAATATATGGTTCAGCAACAGCTTTCATTTCTATTGCTGTTTGTACTCGCGTAGATATTCCGCTCCGCTCGAGAGCATCTTGCAAGGCAATTGAGTTCATTACAGTAGCAAGCATGCCCATGTGGTCAGCAATAGTACGCTCCATACCACTATCAGTACCTGTGGTACCTCTCCACAAGTTGCCAGCACCTACAACTATTGCTATTTGCACTCCTTGTGCGGCAACAGACCCTATAACTTCAGCGACTTTGTCAGCCTGCTTAGGATCAATTCCAACACCACCAGATGATGCGAGAGCCTCTCCTCCCAACTTCAAAAGTACCCGTTTGTATTTGTGTGTATTGCTCATATTTGTATATGCCTCATGTTTGCACATACTACAACAGAAATCAATTTGGTTTATTGACCAAGCTCAAAACGAACAAATCTGTGCACAACAATATTCTCGCCAAACTTTGCAATAGCATTGTTAATTAGATCTTGTATTGTTTGATCTTCGTCTTTTACAAAAGGTTGCCTCAACAGACATACCTGTTTATAATATTTATCAATTTTTCCAGCAACAACCTTATCAACAATATTCTCGGGCTTTCCTTCTTTCAAAGCCTGCTCTCGAAAAAGATTTTCCTCTTTGGATAAAGATTCGGATGGAAGATCATCTTTATCAATACACAACGGGTTAGCCATAGCTATATGTAAAAGGATGTCATGTACTAATGCACGGAAATCATCTGTTTTGGCAACAAAATCTGTCTCGCAATTAACCTCGACAATTACTCCGACACGATTACCAGGATGGATGTAAGAGTCAATCAAACCCTCGCTTACATCTCTACCAACCTTGTTGGCAACGCTAGATAATCCTTGTTTTCTAAGCCAATCTACTGCTTGGTCAAAATCCCCCTTGCTGTGCTCCAGAGCTTTCTTACAATCTAGTATTGGGGCTCCAGTTGCGACACGCAATTCTTTTACCTGACTAGTACTTACCCCCATATTATTCCTCCAGCTTAGAGCTCGATGAATTTTCTACATCATCAGCTGTTGCTACATCAGATTCTGATTTAGACGAAGCAGAATCTTCCGAATTATCACTACTATCTTGTTCCACTGACTTTGCATCAGGACTGTCAACAACCCCTGATGATGTTTCAGACCCTGATTTTTCAATAGTACCGGAATCGTCTGGTACACCTGCAAAATCCAATTCTCCACTACTAAGTTTTGCCAAGGTTGATGCACCTAACAAATCCTCATCAGCCTCGGCTATACTTTCCATAGCATCGTCTGAACGGTCTGATCCTTGTTCATGTTGAGACTCTTCATCCTTCCGTAAATTGTTACCTTCTAGGACTGCATCAGACATATATGACATCATTAAACGAATAGCACGAATAGCATCATCATTAGCAGGTAAAACATATTCTACAGAAGAAGGATCACAATTTGTATCTACCATAGCAATTACAGGTATATTAAGAATGTTAGCCTCTTTAATGGCAGCAGATTCACGACGAACGTCCACCACAAACATTAACCTGGGTAAACCATGCATAGATCTAATTCCTCCAAGTCGATACTGAAGCTTGTCAATTTTCCGATTTAGCATTAGACGCTCTTTCTTCTTAAGAGAATCCCATTCTCCTGCCTCATTTTCACTTTCCAATCGCTCAAGTTCGTCGATACGCTCCTTCATAGTACGCCAATTTGTTATCATGCCTCCAAGCCAACGTCTGTTAACATATGGCATATTACATCTTTGAGCTTCATTCTGAATAGCATCTTGCGCCTGTCTTTTAGTTCCTACAAATAACACCTCTCCGCCAGAAGCTACTGTGTCGCGTATTAACTCACATGCCTCTTGTAATGATCTAACAGTCTGCTGCAAATCGATGATATGAATACCATTGCGTTCAGTAAAAATATAAGGCTTCATTTTCGGGTGCCATCTACCTGTACGATGGCCAAAATGCATGCCAGTTTCAAGCAATTGTTTCATTGATATAACAGTCATTTGGGGGTATTCTCCTTTCCGTTTTAAGCTTCCGTCAGTTTCACGCCCACCTGGAGCCATCTATTTTGATAGAGGGCACGGCCATATGGGTCCACTAACGTGCAATATAATTATGGTCTTACTATTCAACTATAGCAAATATACAATCTATACAAAAGTTACTTCATTGCTTTATAGCTATTTCAGCAACTGCAGAAAAAGCATTAGGATCTCTCACAGCTAAATCTGCAAGTGTTTTTCGATTAAGTTGTATATTAGCTTCACTTAACTTATGCATAAACACACTATAACTAATACCACGTTGTCGTACAGCAGCATTTATGCGTATTATCCACAAGCGCCTACGGTCCCGCTTGCGCACCCTACGATCGCGGTAGGCATACCAGTAACTTTTTAACATTGACTCATTGGCCCGACGCCACAAACGATGTCTAGAACCGAACTGGCCTTGCATGCTCTTAATAATCTTTTGGTGACGACGGCGCCGATATGGGCCAGTTTTCACTCTTGTCATTTTGTAAACCTCTTTGATATCCGCTTAAGCAGGCGGATTGTACTTATAGCGTCTAAGGTATGGCGCCAATCTTCGCACTCTCTTGTTCATACTAGGCGACTCTACCTCTATCATTTTTGAGAACAAAGCCTTAGTACGTTTCGAAGTATTTCGTCGAAGATGACCCTTACCAATCTTTGTGCGCATTAGTTTACCCGAACCGGTAACCTTGAAACGCTTTGCCGTGGCACGATGCGTCTTTATCTTGTATTTTTTCGTTGTTTTCTTTCTAGGCATAATTACACCTAACCATTATATGTCGTTTATCTAAAATACCTTATTGTTACAATTCAGGACCCTTTTTCAGCACCTGGAGCTAGAACCATTAACATTGTTCTACCTTCCATACTAGGAGGAGACTCAATATGTGCAACATCTGATAGTTCTTCATAAATCTCAGCCATATCTTCCCTAGCCACATCAGGCAACGTAATCTCTCGACCTCTAAATCTTATCCGCACCCTAACTTTCATACCATTTCCGAGCCATCTTCGTGCATCGCGCACTTTAAATGAACGGTGATGCACTGTGGTTTTCGGGCGCAATCTAATCTCTTTTATCTCAACCCGCTTTTGCGATTTTCGAGCCTCTTTTTCCTTCTTAGAACGCTCATACAAAAACTTGCCATAATCAAGGACTCGACAAACAGGCGGACTATTGTTGGGAGATACTTCTACCAAGTCTAAATCAGCTTCCTGAGCGATAGCTAGCGCTTCAGCTACAGGCACAGAACCACGATTGTTACCATCGGGTCCGATTAACTGGACTTCTTCAGCCCGGATCCTACCGTTAATTCGAAAAACATCAGACCTATTACGAACTTGTTTTATGTTTCTACGATTAAGTCTTGCTATAGTAATATCCTCTTATACTTGTGCAACTTATTACTTTGATCAACAACAATAGCGCTATTTTATTACTTGTGTTAAATAGAATGCGATAATACCATAGCAAGAAAAAGCCGTCAATGAAAATACTAATATCAGATACACTATAATTGCACTATGTATAGCCAAATTGGCATATACTCATCGCAACATTCTGATAGGGAGAAATACATGAAAGAGCTTAAGGATCGTATTTGCACACAAGGAAAGTACCTAGGCAAAGGCATACTCAAAGTAGATGGGTTTATCAATCACCAAGTGGATCCTATGCTTATGAAATCTTGTGGACGTTCTCTTGCGTCTAAATTCTCAAATGTGGGAGCCACCAAAATCCTCACAGCAGAAATATCTGGAATTGCGCCTGCTTTGATGACAGCCATGTATCTAAATCTACCTGTTGTTTATGCTCGCAAACACAAACCTATCACTATGCCAGACGAAGTTTTGCTTACACTAGCACCATCTCACACAAAGGGCCGTCTTGTAGAATTAATCATATCTCCCGAGTATCTGCAAGCAGGCGAAAAGGCCCTCATCATTGATGACTTTTTAGCTTCAGGACAGACTATCCTTGGGCTAGCAAATCTAGCAGAGGCAGCGGGTGCAGATATAGTTGGTATTGGCACATTAATTGAGAAAACTTTTGAAGATGGTCGCACAGTGTTATCAAAATTAAATGTGCCAATAGAATCACTTGCCCCTATCTCGGATATGAGTGTGGGCAATATAGTTTTTGCAGGTTGAAACGTTTTTATTATTACGCTATGGATTCAGTTGCTATCATAGATTTCGGGTCACAGTACTCACAACTCATCGCTAGACGCATACGAGAAAAGCAAGTTTATTGTGAACTCTTTCCTTTTGATGCTAAAGCGGACAAAGTACTAGGAATTCACCCAAAGGCGATTATTCTATCAGGCGGCCCTAACAGTGTGTACGAAGAGGGTGCACCAACACTACCCGACTATATACTTGAATCAAAGGTGCCAGTACTAGGTATATGCTATGGAATGCAAATTCTAGCACACAATATAGGCGGAATCGTTTCACAAGCCCCTGCTCACGAATATGGACAGAGTACGGTTATGTGTAATTCTAATTCTGTGCTATTTCCAGAATATATTGAAGGAAATACCTTCCAAGCTTGGATGAGCCATGGAGACCAGGTTACCCAAGTCCCTCCTGGTTTTCATGTCACAGCTTCTAGCACAACCTGCCCAATTGCCGCAATGGAAAATTCGGAACATTCAATTTTTGGATTACAATTTCATCCTGAAGTGCACCACACAGAATATGGTAGTGAAATAATTAATG
>CAJWIA010000123.1 GCA_913040765.1 uncultured Anaerolineales bacterium
AAAAAGTATTCTAAACATCAGCTTCTAGCATCTACCCACGCCTCAATAGCAGCGTTAACTTCATCATCAGTCATATCATCACCATCAGGGTCTGGACTTACTTTCATCGGATACTTTGCATGAATAGCTCTCTGTCTTGCTTGTAGCTCTGCCAATGTATAGGTTGTTACAGAATCGGGAATGTAATATTCAACTCCGCTTGGGACTGTTCCGATTAATGTAAAATCATCTGGATTATGCCAATAACCACCGTCAGTAACAAAGTCAGGTACTTTCATTCCCCCTCGTGGTATCGGATGTAGTTTATATTCTATTATGGTCATACTATTACTCCTATTTAAAGTTAGGCCCGACTGTCCAACATACAATTGAATGTCTTACGCCTTTAGTGACTGGTGTTACTCGATGCCAATCTCTCGAATCAAACACAACGACAGTTCCTTGCGATTTAATATCGTTGGTTGCTTGTTCCGCTGTAATTTCTCCCATATCTCGCATTGGTCTATCGCCATTATAAAATTGTAGTTCACCACCCTCAAAAGTATCGGGGTCAGATAACACAAGAACTAAACTTAATTTTCTAATCTCATTAGATTTATCTACATTCGCATCATCTTGATGCCATTCAAAAAAACCACCATCTTTATATTCACCAAACTGTATTGGCTGAAAATATGTGAGGTCATAGTTAAATTGTGTTTTGTTTGCCTCTCTTAAAAAGTGCCAAGCCAGTGCATTTACCTTATTATCTTTATCCTCGACCCAATTGATAAAAGTTTTTCTAATTTTTGGATCATTCGTTGATGAAGTCTTGTCAAAATTGTATAACGATGCTTCCTCTAAAATATTCTGTTTGCAATCTTTAACTATTTGTTCGCAAACATCAGGCTTAACAGCCCTTGGGAATATATAGAACATTTATTGTTCGTAACCAGCACAGGCCCCCCTAGCCACCGTTAAATTCCCCACATCCACTCCTCCACCATCAGAAGCAAAAGGCCAACGCTCAATAACATTGGTTACCCCGGGAATCTTACCTCCAGAACTATAGGCATAAGTCTTGGAGCTTTGTCCAGCCTGATAAGCCTTTGCCACCGTTAGATCGTCTGCGTCTGTCGCATCACCGTCAGAGCTAAATGAGTGCTTTAAAATTGAATCAGTATAACCCCCATTGCTATTCCCAAATGTATATCCATGAGTTTCGCTTGAAGCTCCAGCCGCTGGGTACATATCTTCCCCTAAAGACCCAACCAAAGTTCCATTTGTTTCTGAAGAATATATAAACTTGGTAATTTCAGTATACGGGGCTGGCCCTCCACCACCCACATAGCCATGAGTTGCACTTGTAGTCCCTGAGCCAGTATTGCCAGTAGTATACAAAGTAGCACTTGATGTTGAAATTGCGTCACTCGAATAAGTAATTTTCGTTATGGTAGTTGTCCGAGCATTTCCAGCTACCCCATAACCAATCATATTATTTGTATCACTAACACCTGTCATATTGCTAGTATCGACAGGAAGATCGCCTATATCAGCTGCATCCGCTGTTGCTGCGAATTGAAATTTATCCACATAATCTTCATAAGCCCCGGGGGTTCCAAGACCCCCTGATGTGTATCCATATGTTAAACTGCTATTTCCTGCTACATACGCTCTGTTATTAATACCATTACCTACATCAGTAGCATCCTCACTTCCAGAGGCAAAACTAAATCTGTCGATCCTATCGAAGTATGGATATTCCGCTCCATAACCCGTGTAACCATGAAGTGTGCCACCATAAGACCAAGGTTCAATCCCATCTTCGCCATCCCCCACATTTGTCCAAACATTTTCGCCAGTAGTCGAGTCCGTACAAATGAACATCTCTCCGCTCGTAGAATTTACGAACATCGTGCCGACACCACCTGAAGGATTTGTGTCAACCGCTGGATCTGAACCTGATGTAGTTACGCCCGAAACAGTTGCAATAGATCCAGATGATTCGCTTGTGTTATCGCCTATGATTCCACTCATGATTTATTTCCCGTCATACGTTAAGTTCATGTTAGCGTTAGGATCAAAACCTAACCACTCTGCTTGCTGGATAACAGCCCCTTCATACTTTTCAGCAACCGCATCCAGAAATTGATGAAGCATACTAGTGTTACCAATCCCTGATCTAGATTCTTGTTCGATAAACGCTAGAATCTCCTTAAAAATAGCACTCGTACTTAACCCAGCTTGCTCTAAATATTCAGCGTTGCCATTCTGTATTTTTCCCGAACTTTTTACGTCCCTGACAGATTGCATTACCGCACGTTTGATATGAGCCTTAGTTTGAGCTTTCTCAAATTCTTCCTCGGTAACATCACCTAATCTTTCTTTTAGTTCATCGTGCAGTTGCCCAAGTGTTTCTACCTCCTTTAAAGCACCTTCCACCTTAACTAAAGATTCAGCAGCTTGGGATTCAAATTCAGCAGCTTCAATTTCCAAGAGCAATTTTTTATTCTCGTTCTCTTCCTCTAGCATTTCATCACGCTTGATCTTGGCTTCTGTTAACTTTTTCATGTAGCCAAATTTCGCCTCTTTTAAAGCCATGCGCTTGCGGTTCATTTCTGCGCTGATCTGGCGTATGCGTAACCAACCATCTGCATTAGAACAAGTCAGAAACTTAAGCATCCATTGGCTTCTTGATCTGTCCCAAATGCGTTCCGTATACTGGACTTTTGCGATAGCCTTTTCAGCGTTCTCTAAATTTTGCTGTAAGGTTTTTCCTCCATAAGATTTATGTTGGGCTACTCCATTAAAACTTTTTAAAATTAAATCAGTCATAAAGTCTCCTTAATCCTCTGAGCCACAAGGCCCATATCTTGCTACTGTAACATTACCCACATCGATACTATCCCCATCCGAACTAAAGGAGTATTTCTGTATTACATTGTGTGCAGTAGGGTAAATTCCAGCACTGTTGTACCCATAAGTGGTAGAACTTTGCCCTGCTGCCCAAGCGAATGACGACAGTAAATTTCCAACGTCAGTGCTATCACCATCAGAACTAAAAGATTGCTTTTGAATTGCATCATTAGAAGGAGTGTCTGATCCTGCACTATATCCATACTCAGTGCTTGAAGTCCCACTCCAATTACTACTTCCGCAAGCGATTACTAACGACCCAACCTCTGTTCCGGTCGATTCTGATGCGAATACATATTTTTGAATATGAGTATAGGGCGAAACCGAATCACCCATTATATACCCGTGGGTTCTACTCGAATTACCTGAACAAGCAGGAGCAGCGTTCCATACGCTAGCTGATGATGTTGAAAACGCATCGCTTGCAAAAGCAAGTTTCTCTATTGCAGAAGCACTGGCATCTCCGCAAGCTAAATAACCAATTTGGTTATCTATATCGTTAGACTCAACTTGGTATCTAGTCGCAGAAGCAAGAGTCTCCCCTGTTGCGACAGAATCTCCTCCAGAGGCAAATGAAACCTTGTCCGAGGTATTTGTTACGGTAAACCCAGTTGAACCTCCAGAAGTATAAGCGTGAGTCGTTGATTTGTTAGCAGTACAATATGATCGATTGCCTGTCGTATCACCTACATCTGTGGCATCTCCATCTGAGGTAAAACTAAATTTGTCGTGTACATTGCCGTAAGGATAAGCACCACCAGCCAAAGTGTGACCATAAGCTGTACCACCATAAGCCCAAGGTGAAATATCCCCTGTACCATCTCCAACATTAGTCCATACGTTTTCATCAGTCGTTGCATCAGTACAAACGTAGGTTTCTCCACTCGTGGTGTTGGTAAAGACAGTCCCCACTCCACCCGATGGATTTGTATCTACCGCTGGATCAGATGCACTTGTGGTAATGCCCGAACCAGCACTGCCAATTGTTCCAGAAACCCTACCTGAATTTGTTCCAATAATTCCACTCATGTAATTATACAAGGGGCGGTAGGTATACCAAGATCTAGTAACGCCTGTAATCTCTGGTTTCCTGTTTCCACCACAAGTCCTTTGTTAGTTTGTTTAACTTTAAGAGGTTTCTTCAAACCTTCGGTCTTAATAGATTCCCTGATCTTTTCAAACACCTTTCTATGTTCTGGATGTTTTGCCCACCATCTAGGCGGTCTAGGAACTCCAAATACTAAATCAGTAGTTGGAATATTCTTAACAGGATAAATTCCCGTAGAATCCTTCCATTGTGACATCATAAAGTTTGATCTAAGTAAGATACACAAACATCGATATCACTTGTTGACGCTGTAATAATCGATAAATGGTCTGATGCTTCCATAACGAATTTAGAGGTATGCTCAAAGGTTGCTTTAGCTGCTAAATCCTGAGTGAAATAGATATAAGTATCACTTCCACCACCGCCATCATCAATTAAAAGGTTAAATGTTTCAGCATCCGAAGCTGACGTATTGCAGATAGTTATACTTAAAACTGTATAAGTATGACCCGATGCAACCGTCAACAAAGCCTGAACTGATGCAGCGTCACCTCTAAATGTTGCTAGTTTTAATACTTCACTTGCCATTTTAAATTCTCCTTGTTTAGAATCCCATTACCAGGGCTTTACCTGTAGTCGTTAATGCGGGATTCATGACAGCTGTCAAATGTTCACCGTCAATGCTCCCGTCTACATAATGAACACTGTCAACACCATTCTCTATAGCGGTTAGTATTTCCCCAGCACTCTGGTCTGCGGTAGCACTAGTTTCAATACCATCTAGTTTAGTTTGGTCGGCAGTTAAGAATGTGCCTGTAGTTGCTTTAACTGCTGCAAGACCAACACATTCACTATCCATTAATGCACCTGCTGCGGCTACAGTAGTGGCATCAACTGCAGTAGCAACAACTGCTGTGCCATCCGCTTTTGTATAATTTACACATTGAACCGTATTAGTACCAGTTGAAAAAAATTGCGCAACATCTCCAGCTGCAGTTGTAATATTTGCCTCTCCTGGTAAATCCAAATTAGTAGCATGGTGGGTCATTGTTAACGCCCCATCAAACTGAAGAGTGAAGAGACGGTTAGCAGCAACAGTAAAAGCTGAAAAACCAGTCGTTCCAGTTACATCAAAATAGTCACCATCGGTACCTATAACAGTAG
>CAJWIA010000124.1 GCA_913040765.1 uncultured Anaerolineales bacterium
ACTGCAATGGTTGATTTACCAACACCACCTTTACCCGACGCAATGGCTACGGTGTGCGTAAATTGTGGTTTATTGCTTTCTTGATGATTCAAGCATCACTCCTTGGTCACAAATGTCTACCCAGTATATTATCCTCACTTAGACCGCATCTTATCAACGTATATTACTACGTCTTGACGTGCTTTATCAAATCTCTTTAGCAACTCTTCATCACTACCTTTGTAACGACGGATAGTTTGTTGTGCACATGCAGTACATCCCAACCTAGCTCGATGCGAACCTGCATGACAAGTCATACATCCATTGACTTTCATCATCATCAATGAAAACCCCAGCCCATCTACAGAATCCGGTTCTTGCTCACAAACCATATCCACTAATTCGTCCCAATCTTCACTGCGACCACCCTTTAAGTGCGGGACAACCCGTTCTGGGAACAATAATTCTGCATCCTGTTGATACATGATTACACACCTATATTGACATTACAGTAATTCACTCAAGAAGTCCACTCAAGATATCTGTCGAAGTATAAGAAATTATGTGACACAAATTATTTCACTATTCAGTTGCAGATGTTTGAACAATCAACACCATTAATCAAGGTGATCATAACATGCATCTAATCAACACAATCATCCAAAATGGGGCTAATTAGCTTCCGCCGCTGCTTTCTTGGCGGCTTTCTTGGCGGCAGCTGCTGCTTTCTTAGCAGCTTTCTTGGCAATCACCTCAGCACGTGCTGTTTCCTCTGCCAAATAATCGGTAGGACGTATACTAGCATAATATTCAACCGGCTTGTCTAAACGAGCCTTGTCGAAAATATGAGCTTCGGTACGATTATAAGACGCCAATTCATAATCATGATCCATTTTTATAGCGTCAAAAGGACAATACTCCGCACAATAGCCGCAATTCATACAAATATCAATGTCTATATAAAAATTGGTTGGCTCAGGTATAGGACGTCCGGTATCAGGATCAGATGACCTCTCTATCCAAATACATTGAGGCGGGCATACTTTTGCGCATATACCACAAGATGTACACCGATCAGTAGTACTTCCATCCTCATTATTTTCATACAGCAGAAAAGGTATAAACCGAAATTGCTCTGGTACAGGAAGTTTTTCGTCCGGATATTGAACTGTAAACACTCCGCGACCTTCTGTCCCTTGCCGAATATTCATAGAGCTATCGCTATAATAACGTTGTCCTAGAAACCGCATGTCATCTACAAAAGAATCCACCAGATGCCTGATTGTTACCCCCATACCTTTAAGTATTCCAGTACCGTACATATGATCAAGCTCCCTATTAACGGTCTACTTCACCCAATACAATATCTATACTACCCAATATAACCACTGCGTCAGCTACCTTATGTCCCTTGCACAACTCCCCGAGCACGGTCAGATTGACAAATGATGGAGCACGTACATGATAACGGTATGGGTTGGTCTTACCAGTAGAAACTACGTAATAACCTAACTCACCTTTGGGATTTTCAACACGCCCATAACTTTCACCCGCAGGCACTCGCACATTGTATTGCGGCTTACCAGAAAAAATCTCACCCTCACCAGGTATGTCACGCATAACTTGTTGACATATTCTTGTGCTTTCACGCATTTCATCAACACGAATTAGATAACGGTCATACACATCACCATTTGATCTAGTGCAAACATCGAAATCAAAACGATCATAAATACCATACGAATCGGCAGTGCGCAAATCATATGACACTCCAGAAGCACGTAAAAGTGGTCCTCCAGCACTATAGGCAATTGCTTTTTCAGGTGGAAGAACTCCGACTCCTATGCATCTGCTACGAACAATTTCATTCTCTGTCAAAAAATGGTCAAGTTCGTCGATAGCTTTTGGCAAACGATTTTCAACCAAATCAGTAATAAACTGTACTGTGTCCTCGCCACGTAATTTGTCGGGAAAGTCTCTAGCTAATCCACCAAACCGCATATAATTACACATCATACGAGACCCAGCAGTTGCCTCAAACACATCCAATATCAATTCGCGAGCACGTATAGCATACAAAGCAGGAGTTTGAAAAGCACCCAAGTCATTCAAAAGGAAGCCAATAGCCCACATATGATTTGATATGCGCGTAAGCTCCGCCATCAAAACCCTAATATATTGTGCTCTTTCTGGAACATCAACACCCATCAGCTTCTCAACCGCTAGAGCATAACCAAAGTTATTACTCATAGAGCACAAATAGTCTAGTCTATCCGTATAAGGCATGTTCTGGAGAAAAGTGTTACGTTCTCCGATCTTCTCATGGTTGCGATGAAGATAACCCATAACAGGTTGTAAATCAGTAATAGTTTCTCCATCCAAAGCTACAACCATTCGAAAAACACCATGAGTAGAAGGATGTTGCGGACCTATATTTACTACTATTGAATCCGTATGTAGTGACTTACCATTTGAAGTAGTCTTTTGCAAGCTTTCATAAAGACTGTCATCAGTTTCCGGAGCCCAATTATTGATATCGAAGCCAGGAGGGTAGTTAACATTTTTTCCATAAGGATTGTCTGCTTCGCTCCGCTTAAAATCGCCACCAGGCCACCGACTATCGAACGGCTTGACATCTTCCTCATAATAAGCTTCCTGCCAGTCTTTACGAAGTGGATAACCATGAAAACCATCCCACATTAATATACGTCGCAGATTGGGATGACCATCAAAGTGCACCCCATACATATCAAACACCTCTCTTTCTTGAAAATCAGCACCGGGATAAATCGGAACGAGAGTTGGTACTACTGGATTTTCTCTGTCTAACTGCACTTTAATATTTATACCTTTACCACCAGTAGTCTGATCAGCATGATATACAACCTCAATATGATCCTCATCTATATAGTCCACACCGGTTACAGAAGAGAGATAATCATATCCTAGCTCATCCTTAAGTACACTCGCGACCTCAGGCAACATATTTGCATTAACTATATATCCTTCATATCCTTCTCTGGTGTCAGAATTAACTTCTCCATCGAAGCGAGCCACTATAGAATTAGACACTACTTCATTGGCTGGTAGAACAACTGAGCTATCTTTATCTGACACAATTATTCCTCGACTGATTCACTATTTTCTTTGACCTGACCAGCTTGTTGAGCTAACAAAGCGTGTTGGCGTGGATCAAATAAATCAGGCCCAAGTACCGGTACTGGCACTGCTTCGCTAGTCTCTTGACCATACCATCTTACTGATTTTAATGATTGACCGTCTATTTTTTCTTGCAGTTTTATAAGCCCATGCAACAAAGCTTGCGGAGTAGGTGGACAACCGGGTACATACACATCTACTGGCACAAATTTATCGATACCAGATACTACATTGTATCCCTCCTTGAAAGGACCACCTCCACTTGCACAAGCTCCCATAGCCATAACATATTTGGGCTCAGGCATCTGATTAAATAACCGAACTATCTGAGGAACCATCTTTTTTGTAACTGTACCAGAAACTATCATTAAATCGGCCTGGCGTGGAGTAGCTCTAAAAACCTCCATCCCAAAACGGGCTATGTCAAAACGACTAGCTGCTGTACAAATCATTTCAATAGCACAACAAGCAAGACCAAAAACCATAGGCCATATAGAGGAACGACGACCCCAATTATATATTTTGTCTAATGATGTGATCGTAACAGCTGATTGCAGCTCACTAGGCACCGGTATATCTGGATTAGATAGTTCGTTGTTCATCAGTGAAAACACTCCTCCATCTTATTTTACCGTTCATTTTTTTCATTGTGGATTGTTGAAACATAAATACCTGCTAACTAACCAAACTGGCAACATAACTATTACAGTAAAGTTCATTAATTACATATTTCACAACCTAGTGATTATATGATTCAGGTACTCCTTTGTCAAGAATTTTTACTGTTTGATAGGTTAGCATCAAAATGATTCTTTATTGACTGCAAAATAGGTTGATGATAAAATGTAGCAGCTAGTTACTAAGCTGAAAATACACAGATCAGTAACAGCGTTATTGTCATCATTGGAGAACAATATGAGCGCAACATCAGATGTCCAACAAATAGTACCAGAATCACAAAGCTATAATGATATTAGCCTGACCGAAAAAGCTAGAGAACATCTAACTAAATTGCTTGCCGAACGTAATATACCAGATCATGGTTTGCGTGTGTTTGTCTCAGGTGGTGGATGCTCTGGTATGCAATACGGTATGGCTATGGAAAGTGAACCGCGTGAATTCGATACTATAGTCGACTCTAATGGTGTCAAGGTGTTCATTGATCCTACATCACTTATGTACATGAGTGGTTCCTCAATAGACTATGTAGACAACTTGATGGGTGGCGGCTTTAGTATCGACAACCCACAAGCAGTAGCTAGTTGTGGATGTGGACACTCATTCCGTACAACCGAAAATTCGCCAGCTAGTCCTTCGGCTTCATCCGGAGGATGCGGTTCCTGCGGTTAGTATATTTAGTCGAATAGTAGTCGAGACTAAAACACATTCTAAAATAGCTGTAGTTGCCCACGGATTGCCTGTATTTAACTAGCTATATTTAATTTGTATTAGACGCAAAAGATTATCTACGTTGTCTATAGATTGCTACCGCACCTGAGACAATTCCCAAGATAAATAAGCTTCCTATTAGTACTATAGGTGGCAAGGACCCGCCTTCAAACTCAGGAGTAGAGAAGGTAGGTTGGGCTATTGGAGGTGCTGGAGTAAACGTGGGTAAACGGGTAGGAGGAGAAGTGTATTCTGGATTGGCTGACCCAGACAATGGAACCGCTTGGAGAGTAGGCGTGGGAGGAGATTCCACCTCAGGTAGATCCTCCAATACCATACCACGAACCAAGATTAGTGGAGAATAAACCCATGCCACATCACTTGTGCCTTCTGGATACCGTATAGCAATCCATTCGCCGAAAGAGGTGCGCCCGACCACTGTAGCTATCTGCCCTGCAACTAAGACACCCACCTTTTCATAATAAGTACCTGGACCGGAACGTACATTAACACGCTCTGGCACGAAAAC
>CAJWIA010000125.1 GCA_913040765.1 uncultured Anaerolineales bacterium
AGCAACACTAGCCAAGCTTCATGCCTAGTACTTATTGAATTAGCAAATCCCAAGACCGATAGTACAACCAGAATGACATAACTCACCGTATAAGCAATATCTCGAATATACCTGAACGAAAAACCGAATAGTGCTCCTGATTCTTCCGACCAGATATTAGACCCACCCGAATATTCAATACTGGGATTGATATTTGGACTCCAGAAAAATATTAACTTTCTGTACAATAACCTGTAATGATCATTGGTATTTTTGTTGAAAAAATCTACGGCCTGAGAGAAAAACCATTGTCTTTCATCGACAGAACTTAAGCCTTTTGGAGGCAACTTAAAACGCTCATCTTGCCAGAGCTTGTCCAAGCTTATGCCTTGGTCAATATATTCCATAGTCAACTGATTGTTGCCCATATAAGTATTCGCCATGCCTTTAGAAGAGATAAATATAAGTTCACCTTCCGCAACAAAATTTCTAAATGTCCATGGCAAAACAACTGACATAACACCCAAAGAACATATTGTTAGAGCTACAGCACCTCGCTTCCAACCTAGTACGATGATTAACCAAACAGCAATAGATATAAAAACAGCTAACATAGTAGTACGAACAAGACATCCTAAACCTAGTAATATTCCCAACAATAGCCATATCTTCCAATCACCATTTTGCCAAACATGGACAAAAAAACAAATAACCATAAGCAGTATAAATGTAAATAACGTGGTATCCATTACACGACTAGAGTGATAGACCGTATAAGGATAAAATGATGACAATGCAGCTGCAAACATGCCGGCTTCTCTGTTGAACAATTTTTTTGCAGTAAGATAAACTAATCCTGCTGACAGAATACTTATAGCTGCCTGACTAAAAGCTACGGCAAACCAGTGTTGTCCGAACAATATATATGAGCAAGCCAGAAAAAAAGAATATCCAGGTGGATTAAATGAGTATGGAACTCCAACTTCCAGAACAAATCCGTGTCCTAACGTTAAATTGTGCGCAACTTGATGATGCAACAAATCTCCTCTGAGATTAGCTCCCATTGCATCAGAACTACTGTATAGTGCTACAGCTATCCTAAGCGCAAAACCGATAAATAATATTGCCAATACAATCCAGCGAACTAATGCTGTATTATGAACTCTATGATCTGATACCATCAGTTATCTTACCCAACATTCTGTTACTCGAAAACATTACTTTTTAGCAGCATTTGAATCATAACTATATCTGACCAACAACATAATGCTAATCCAAAAAGGAAATGCCTTAACATTACCCATCGCATATAGATCACTAGAAGCGATTGCAGCAACCATACAAGTTAATGCAACTGCTAGCAGAGAAGTACGCAAAGGGTCGTGTTGAGCACCAAACGAAACGTGTATCTCCTTAAATAGCAAGATACCAAGGGGTACATAGAAAAGTAAGGCACCAACTAACCCTACCTGCAGCACTAGCCCGAGATAAGAACTGTGAACATATGCGCCAGTTCTAATATAGCTTGTTTCATCAACACCATGATAAGCAAATAGTTGATCTTCTGTCCCAAACCCAAACCCTTGTAATGGACGCTCCAGAAAATATTTCAAACCCTTTCTCCATTTTTCTGTACGACTAGATAGACTTGTGATATGCTCAATTCGTGGGTTTTCTTCGTAATACGAGACTTCCATATCAACATTACTGAGCGAATCATCAGTGTCTTGAGCTCTACTAACTACATCTTCCCTATTAAGCGAATCATCAGTAAGCGAATCATCAGTAAGCGAATCATCAGTAAGCGAATCATCAGTATCTTGAGCTCTACTAACTACACCTTCCTCACTGACCTCTCCTTCTAAATCAACTTTGGTCTCTCGAGCTGAGCTATCAATAATCGTCTCCGGCAATGTGCTATCCGGGCCAATATTCTGTCCAGAGACACCTGGAACTATTTTATTCCAACTAAACTCAGTGCCCTGTGGAAAAATCATAGGACCAGTTCGAACCCATGCAAAAGACGCTATTAGTACTATGATTAAAGACATCAAAGATATCAATCTACGCTTAGGATAAGCAAAGAACAAAAAATACAGAGACCCAATCGAGGCACTAAATAATTCAGTGCGTGTTTGTGACATAATCAGAATAAACACAATTACAGCAACCAACAACCAATATCGCCTGCTTGGTTTATGTAAAGTAATATAAAGCACAAGTGGCAAAAATGATGCAGCATAACCAGCAACAGTACCTGGATTAATCATCCAACCCTCAAATCTACCTAAATAAGGAAATGAGCCTGCCGGATCGATAACTGCAACTAGGATATGCATGGCAAACAATACTGCTGCTGTATTAACAACAATGAGGACTACTTTTTTTTCGCCAACTTCGTCAGCAATAACCCAAATGCCCCAAAATATTGCCCCATACATCAATATGACAGATGCTAATCTAAGCAAAGATATCATTGGATCAATTGAGTACAAACACGAAACCAGTGAGAAAACCAGAAAGGCACCAATGTAACCATCGGCGTTATTGATTGCTCGTGGGGCAGCACGTTTGTAAATGGCCGATCTAATAGCAATCATAGCTAGAATTACCAAGGGTAGCCAACGTAAATAAGATAGTATTTCACGCAATGAAACAGAGTGCACAGTACTATTGATATTGATGTACCACACCACTTCACTAACCATGTAAAAACGAAATTTTTCTAAATAAAAAACGGGCAGCAAACTATAGTGAGGCAATGACAATGCCAACACACCTGCTGCCAACACCAAACTGGAACTGCGTGAGATCGTTAATCTACCTCGTGTATTTTCTTGCATAAGCCTTATTAGATAAGTTCAATATACATTCTAGGATATCAAGATACATAGCACTAGATATAAACACTCATGTCTTACGAACCAATAACATCACACTAATCCAAAATACAAAGCTCTTAGCATTACCCATGGAATATAAGTCGCTGGAAAACATTCCAGCCACCATACATGTTATAACGACTGATAAAAGCGCCGTCAATAATGGCCTTTTGTGTATTTTCCTCGTAGTTAACAACTCATAAAATAACAGAGAAGCTAATGGTACATAGAATAACACAGCGCCAACAATACCTACTTGAAGTAATAATCCTAGGTAAGAATTGTGCATATAAGCACCACTCAGTTGATAGTCTTGTGGGTTAACATCATGATAGGCAAACAATTGATCCTCTGTACCAAATCCAAATCCTTGCAAGGGGCGTTCCAGAAAATACTCAAGGCCCAGCCTCCATTTATCAGTGCGATGCGCAAGAGTTTTAGCATCGGCAGTACGAGGATTAAATCGGTCAAACCATAGCTCTGGCATTTCTAATTCATTGTATTCTTCTCTGGAATCTAAATTGTTGTTGAGCAATGTATCGCCTATATGGTCTAATCTAAATTCAGTACCCTGTGGAAATATCCTAGGTCCTACCTCAATCCACATGTAAGACATGATCAATACCGATATAGCGCTAAATAATGAAATATATATCCGCTTAGGATAAGTGCGTATCAGAAAGTACGTTGAACCAATAACTGCAGCTACAAGTTCAGTACGAGTCTGTGACAAAATTAGAACAAACAACATTGAGCCAACCAACAACCAATACTGCCATCGAGATTTTTGTAATGCAATCCACAGAGCTAGAGGCAACAATAATGACGCATGACTTGCAGCTATACCAGGATTGACCGTCCAACCTTGGAATCTCCCTAAGTATGGAAACGAGCCAAGCGGATCCACAACAGCATTAATAATATGTAGACCAAACACAATCGCTGAGGCAATAATAATTATGTTGATAATTTCTTCTATCCCGAATTCATCAACGTAAATCCATACACCCCAAAAAACTGCACCATACATCAGAAAAACAGATAGTACTTTCTGTATTGATGTGTTTGGGTCAATAGAGAATGCACATGAAATAAGTATATAAACTAAAAAGACTATAATGCTAGTATCTGCTCTTTTTAATACACGTGGAATTTTCCGTTTTTGCACAGCTAACCAGAGAGGCACGCCAGTAAGAATTGCCAATGGTAACCATCGCATGTAAGACAATATCACACGCAAAGAAATAGGTAACACAACATTATTTACACTGATAGGCCATACATAGTCACTGGACATAACAAACCTAAATTCATCTAAATATAATCCTGGTAATTCTCGTGTAGATTGAAAGCATATAAGTAGTAGACCAGACAATATAACCCAACGGATGCCACCCAAGATACCCGCACTACTTTGCATGTTTCACCTTATATGCATCATTAGGTAACTCGAATACAGCCTCTGCAAACCCCTTAGCCATTTTCTTAGGATGAAATGATGCTATTATCTGCTGTGATTCCAGCCCCATATTTTTTCGCATTTTTTCATCTCTGAGTAAAGTCAGCATGTGGCTATATATTTCATCAACATTTTCAGGTTGATGAAGCAGTCCGTTACGATCCTGGTACACAAGTTCAGCAGAGGCTCCAGCAGCTCTAGAACATATTACAGGCAATCCTGCGCACATAGCTTCATTTAAGACCAATCCCCAGGGGTCACTCCTAGTAGGAAACACCAAGAAGTCAGCTATAGCGTAATACTTCGGCATCATTTCCTGGGAACAAAATCCTTCAAATCTGACTGAAGTAATAGATTTTCGACTGCAAATTTCCCTATAACGATCGATGTCTGGCCCATCACCAACAAGTAGCATTGTAGCATCATGCTCAACCACAACTTTTTGAAATGCCTCAATCAACTCAGGAATCCCCTTGTCGTCTAACATGCGCCCAACATATAAAATAATTGGTCCGCCAACTCCCAATTCTCGTTTTATCTCTGCTTTCCTATCTCTATACAATTTTGACTGTTGCACGAAATAATCTGAATCGACTGAATCAGGTGCCACCCATATATAATCATCTTTCGCACCAAGACTTTTCAAATAGTCCACTTGAGATCGTCCAGACGCAACAAACCCATCA
>CAJWIA010000126.1 GCA_913040765.1 uncultured Anaerolineales bacterium
CGAGTCTATGTGATCAGGACGAGTCTCAATCACTAGGCCAACATTACGATGCTGAGCGCTCTCATTCCATAACTGAGCCTGTTCCAATGAATCGGCTTCTTTGCCATTCATAGCATCAAAACATCGCTTAACGAACCACTCCTGGTAATCACGAGGATAACTAGACCATGTACCACCTAAAATGAGCAATTCTATCTTGTCAACATCATGACCATTGTCTCTAAAAGTCCCTATACGTGCATGAGTTTGATCAAAGGGATCAAACTCATGTTGCTCAGCTCGCATAGCGCCAGGTTCGTCAGACAAATAACTCTTAGGCATTCGTACATCTGTCGGACAAAAAATACATTTTCCAGGACAAGGGTATGGTTTGGTCAGGACAGTTACAGGAGCAACTCCAGAAATGGTGCGGGTCGGTTTCATGCGCAAACGTTGAAGCAATGCTGGATCTGGCTCTAATTCTCCTCTATCACATAGATGACGATATGTTCTTATTACTAAATTCTTGCTGAACACACCACTATAATCCCGCGAATGACGACGTAACAGAGCTCCCAACTGTTTTTCATCAAGCATGGGTTGATTCTGCAAATCACGAATAATTTCTATCACTGGCTCAGCATAAATGCTGACATCTGTAATAAAATGGCTTTTAAGAGAATTCACAACAACTAGTATAATCTACAATCGTGAAGACCTCCACAACCAAAAAACTGCAATGTCTGAACTACGAATTCTATAAACAGCATGCTGCTGATTTCTCTGATTCTCGCAATTACATCCAACCTGGAATTGTGCGTTCATTAGAAATGCTTACTCCTTACAATTCGCTCTTAGATATTGGGTGTGGAAATGGAAGAACACTTTTAGAAGCAAACAAGACACAAACAAAATATAACTACGTCGGAATTGATTTTAGTGTTGAAATGATGAGTAATGCACCGATCTGCTCTAATGCTGTCTTTATTTGTCTTGATATAACATCACATAATTGGATAACCAGATTCCAACAACCATTTGATGCTGTCGCGTGTTTTTCTGTACTACATCATATTCCTGGACAAAATAAGCGTTTACAGATACTCAACGACATTTACAATATCCTAAAACCTGGAGGACGCTGCGTAATTTCTGTCTGGCAATTCTTGGAAACACCAAGACTAAGAAGAAAGATTGTCGCATGGGAGAGAGTGGGGCTCACGAAGCAATCTGTCGAACACAATGACTATTTGATTGACTGGAAGCGTGGTGATTATGGAATTCGATATGTACACCATTTTTCACCAATCTCTCTAATAAACCTGTGTGAAATTGCAGGATTTCAGGTAGACAAATCTTTTTGCAGCGATGGGAAAAATGACAATCTGGGGCTATATTTAATACTGCGCAGACAAAAATAAAACAGTAGACGCGAGTAGGAGGAGGACTCGCGTCTGACTGAAGGAGAAATTATGTAACTAAACCGTTACAAGTTACTCCAATAGGATACTGCGAACCTCAAACAGATACTTGACGAACTACCATTGATTACCTGACGTATAGCATACTGAATATTGTACTGTTCTGCATGTGATTTGCCTTCCTAGATCCAACAAACAGACAAACAACCCTAAAAATTGTGGCAGAAATACAGCAAAAGTATCAATCAGTCCTTTGTCTCATATAAATAGATGAACTAGTGTTACTCAGAAATAGAAGGAGGTTCATTTGTTACATTGAGTTCAGAGGTCAACTTTAGATTCGGCAAGAAAATCCATGTCACGGCCTCGCCAAATTCTCCCATAACACCCTCTTCACGTTGATTATAAAACACTCGAATGCCTTTGCCGTTTCCTGTAGTTAATTCAATTTTTTCATTACCAAAGTAATCTCGACGATCTCCCATTTGCAATATGCCTTGATATTCCAATGCACCATCCACACTTACTATCACAAACGAACGCTGTTCAACCATTATAGTAAGATTAATATCAGAAAAGTCCACTAATGGTGGCGAGTTAGTAGAAGTAAGGGGCACGTAACTGAGAAACGTAGAAGTCATGGTGGGTCCAAGTATGATAGGTGTAGATGCAGATTGCCTATTAAGCATCGTAATCCTATTTTTTAGATAAGGGCTACCCCAAGAAAAAAAGACTGCCAGTGACACGACCAATAGGACAACAATGAATATTTGTGGATTGAAAAACCGTGGCAAAGGAAGTATCGACTTTTGTCCTGATCGGTTCTTATTGAACGGTTGGGAGTGTATTAATGCCACATCAGGCCAAGCCCTTTGAGGTCTAGACACCTGTTTGCTTGGTCTAAAGAAGGTTAGCAGACCTTTCTTGTTTCGACTCCGTAAAGCCTGATGTAACATTGATATCGTGCTATCAGGATCAAGACCGACCTGCAGTGCATATCTACGCACAAATCCATACAACTGAACATCAGACTGCAACACTGCAATATCCCCTTCTTCTATGGCAGTCAAATATTTCACCCTAATGCGAGTATCATGTTCGAGTTCTCTAAGAGATATCCCGCGTTCTTCTCGAGCATGCCTAAGATATTGACCCAGATCAGAAAATGACATTATTCACACCAAGCAAAAAACATGTATCACAATGAATTTTGTTATACATCTAACAATATATGAACAATCTATTCATATTGAGTTTGTTATAAAAGATACTGTATTACAATCCCATTCCTTATAATAAAATATAGCGTCATTATATGTTGAACAAAATTAAGGCAATAGATATTACACTGATGACTTCAATATAATATTGCTTGTTCTATATAACAAATGATTCCGTTGTCACTAAAATATATTTGTGAATGAACACTGAATGGTGGGTTTATTCGGCTATTTTGTCCAGGTCTCCAGAATCTGTAACATCAACCGGTTCAGTTTCGCTGGAGTTATCATTATCAGACAGAGACATATCTACTTCAAACTCGGATTCATCGGTACGAATAGCACTATCTTCCTGACTGTCAGAGCTTTCCCCTTCTTGATAAACAACTACTGTGACATTGGGAATCAAATCCGCTGTTAATCTAATCGGAACTTCTACAATACCTAGGTCACGAATCGGGGGTGCAATAACACTACGACGATCAATCTTTTCTCCTGTAGCATCTTCAATTTCATCTACAATCATTTGATGAGTTACAGAACCATACAGCCTACCTTGTTCTCCTGCACGTACAGAAAACTCTATTCGTAAGTCTGCTAACAGCTCTGCAGCACCGGCTTTATCACGATTTTCTTGTTCGCGACGCTTGTCGCCTGCGATACGCACATTTTCGGCTTGCTTTTGTACGCCTAAGGTAGCTGGAACAGCAAAAGCACGAGGCAAAAGATAATTGCGAGCATAACCATCGGCAACTTTTCGTACATCTCCTGCACGACCTAGGTTATAAACATCTTTCAGTAACATAACTTTCATCAGAATAAAGTCCTCTACTTATCTGCAAATTTGATAATGGCTGGTAACACTATGTATATTCCTGTACTAAATAATCCAGACTGTGCATTCTACCAGATAATGCATTGCATAGTCAATTACAATTTTTATATATCGGAATTGACAATCTTATTAGAGATCATCGAAGCAATTCGAGCATTATTCTCCAGCAGAGCAATATTAACTCGCAAACTTGCGCCTCCAGTAAGTTCCTTCACCTTTTGCAACAAATAAGGTGTGTTATGTTTTCCTCTCACACCATCTGCAACAGCCTGGTCTAGAGCCTGATTAATGGCGCTTTGGATCTCTGGTCCAGACAGTGCTTCCTTTTCTGGTGGAGGTACAGTAACAACCATGCCGCCTGTCATCCCTAGACCAGTGTGTGTGTCCCACAGTTCAGAAACTGAAGCGGGCGTATCAGCACGTACTTCTAGAGGCAAACCACTAGATCTAGCATAAAATCCCGGTAAATCATCTGTCCCATATCCAACAACAGGAACACCATGTGTCTCGAGCCATTCCAAAGTAGCAGAAAGATCTAAGATAGCTTTTGCTCCCGAGCAAACCACTACCATCGGAGTACGTGCTATTTCTGGAAGATCTGCCGATACATCCGGCTCTTCCCCTCGGTGCACCCCACCTATGCCACCTGTAGCCATAACTCTTATACCGGCCCAACTGGCCGCTATAAGAGTTCCGGCTACTGTAGTAGCTCCAGTAAGTCCTCTACCAACAACATTAGAGAAATCACGCCGACTAACTTTCACTACTTGATCAGCATTGGCTAAGACCTCAAGCTCGTCATCAGTGAGACCAATCTTCACCTGACCGTCCAAAATAGCCACAGTCGCTGGAATAGCTCCTTCAGAACGTACAATTGCCTGCAATCTACGAGCTGTATCTAGATTTTGTGGGCGTGGCAAACCATGTGCAATGACAGTAGATTCTAATGCAACAACTGGTTTACCAGTTTGGATAGCCAATTTAACCTCAGCAATTACGTCAACAAAGCTATCATTCATAACATATCCTCATATTATTTGGTATCATGACATTAATTGTCTCCATAGTGAATTTCTGTTATTCTCACAGAACCATCTGAAAATTCATCGGCAACAAGTCTCCGATGATCTAAATTATTGTAGAGGCCCGCATAAATATTGTAAGAACCAGGCATTATATCAGTTGGAAGTACAATTTCATGATTGTCAGCAACATATTCTCCTGGTAACCACCCAGTAGTGGGGCGTGTCCAACCAGCAGGCTCTCCGTCAGACTGAGCAACTAGATTACCAGATTCATCAATGACATGCACAAACACATGATAAGATTCTGACATCTTTGCATTAGCCTCCCACACTAATTTAATATTGAGAATTCCACCGTCAGAAGTAAATTCATTGCTCATATTATATCCAAACAAAGTAACGACCTCACCTAGTTCAACATCTAGCACTGCAATATCATCTGGCTCATCAAACAACCTTTCCGGTGCATTAACACGCAACAATTCAGTATGGTCATACTCCCC
>CAJWIA010000127.1 GCA_913040765.1 uncultured Anaerolineales bacterium
GGAAGACCAATTTCATTGTTCAGATTGCCTTCGGATTTAAGAGTTTTGAATCTCTTAGATAAAACCGATGATGCAAGTTCCTTAGTGGTGGTTTTTCCAACGCTGCCAGTAATACCTATAACTCGAACGTCCAACTGGTTACGCCAGTATTGTGCAAACCGCTGCAATGCTTTTAGTGTGTCTGATACTCTCAAGCATACTGGTAAGACTAAATGCTGTAATTGTTGTTCGATTGAACTAACATCTCGCAAATCTAAACAAACGAAATCACTTCCGACATCCTGCTCCACAAAAGCTGCTATAGCACCTCCATTAAAAGCTTGTTTAACATATCTGTGACCATCATCTTTTTCTCCAGACAAGGCCACAAATACTGAATCCTGCGTTGCCTGGCGCGAGTCAATCACTACATTTGCGATTTTTTTGGACAATACGTCATTATCCAGATGCAATCCGGTTAGAGCAGTAACGGCTGTACCTAAACTCAGCATTGTGACCTCATATTACTCATCGAAAACTAATCGCTGCCTGATTTCGTCTGGAGGAATCTCCATATGTACTACAAGTCTTTGAACCATTTTTGCAAATGTAGGTGCTGCTGTTGATGATCCCCAAGGACTGGTCATGGGAGCATCCAATTTCACATATATTATGAATCTTGGTTGGTCCACTGGACCCCAGCCAATGAAAGATGCCATAGTACGCTCAGGATCATAACCATATGGCATTGGTATTTGAGCTGTACCTGTTTTACCAGCAAGCCTATAACCGTCCACTAATGCTTTTGAATGTGATGTCTCTGTTTGCAGGCTATCTGTGAGCATATCTGTCAATATATTAGCTACTTCTCTAGAGATGGGATTTCCTAATATCTTGGGTTTGGCTGTATAAATCATGTCACCATCACGAATCTCTTGCAACAAATGTGGTTGCATGATAACTCCGCCATTAGCTACTGCAGACACAGCTGTAAGCATCTGCAAACCAGTTACAGCCAAGCCCTGACCAAAAGAATTTGTGGCCAGATCTGCATCATGCCAATTTGGATCACCAGGCCGGCGGAGACTACCAGTTTCCTCACCTTGAATGTCAACATGTGTCAATCTGCCAATACCGAATGCTTGCAAGTAGTCATAATATTGCTTAGGACCAAGAGTGGTAGAGAGAGTCGCAGCGCCGACATTTAATGAGCGTGCTAGCAAACCCGTCATGTCCTGAGCTTCATGAGCTTTGAAGTCCCAATTCTTTACGACAATTCCACCATACTCAAATGTACCTGTGTCATAATAACTGCTATACCTCGAAAATACCCCAGATTCAAGTGCGGCAGCCATAGTAATAACTTTGAAGACAGACCCTGGTTCAAACTGTTCGCTCACAGCTGGGTTGCGCCCTACATTTTCAGTGTCTGTGACAACTGCTTCAATATCGTTTGGATCAAAACCTGGCACGGAAGCTATCGCAAGAATATCTCCAGTAATCGGATCACCGACGAGCATCATTCCACTTTCAGCCTCATATTCCTGAATGCTATCTGAAAGTACTTGTTCGGCTAAAAATTGGATCTCGCGATCTATAGTCAAATAGACGTCAGCGTTTGCATCTGTTTGAAGTTCTGTGCCTACATCGAGAGGTATGATCGATACAAAGACTCTCTCCGTATCTCCACCTAAAATATCATCATAGTATCCCTCTACCCCATAATATCCGGTCTGATTGTACAAAACCAGTCCAAGTATGTGACCAGCTAATGATCCGTTTGGATATGTTCGCAATAAGACCGGCCTTACGGTTATACTTCTCAATGTATGCCCGTACTTTCCAGATAACAGAGCCCAAATATGTTGACGTAACTCAAGACTGAGATCTTGCCCATATGCTTCCATTAATCTCTGTAATTGAATCCCCAAGATTGGTTCGACACGCTCGTCATAGTCACCATTGAGTATTGCACCAAGTTGATCCGCAAACTCCGGTGTAATATTTGGACCATGACTTCCATTCAAAAGCTGTTGCATTTGTCGCCCTAAATCAGGTGCAAGATCTGGTTCCAAATAAGCTTTCAATTTCTTATACGACAGTTTAGTCCCATCCACGCTCGTATCGTCTAGCACCAATTTTTGTAGAGACTCATATGACATTTCCACCAAGCTTGACAGATCCATAGCAATATTTTTCAAGACAATTCGCCTATCAAAATCATCTATATCGCCATCGTCATTTTCATCACTATAGACGACAGAATCATAATCAATACCAACTTCGTAGAAAACTGCATTAGTAGCAAGTAATTCTCCATTTCGATCAAAAATTCGTCCTCTAGGTGGTCGAACCATTTGAAAATTTCCAGGATCTCCCACTGCAACCTCAGCAGCTTTCAAATTGAATTGCAGACTAATAAGACGATAAAACACAAATAGAGTGCATAATCCCAGGAGGAATGCAACAATACCCAAACGGTTGTGAAAAGACTCTGAACGCATTCTATTCTTCTATCAATCCCCATCTTGCGAAATGACGCACAGCCCATTCAGTAAGACTTTCATCATAGTAACTCGTCAAATCTGCAGAATGATTGCCTTCGGGGTTCATAATATGATGTTTATTTTGTTCATAATTAAAATTCGGTACAACCAAGTATTCAATCTGATCCAATTGCAATGGCACATACCCTAGTTGGCCAGCTCTTTCCATCAAAAGTGACGCCGATTCCAAGTATGCATTGTTCGCATGTATAAGGTCATTTTCATATCCAATGTTTTCAACTTGTCGACGTAATTGCTGTACATGCCTACCCGTAACTGCTGCTCGCGAAGTTTCTGCCAAATAAATTGCGCCAAACATCCCCAAAGCAAAAACGATTATCAATATTGGCACTGTAATTTGCCTGTGTCGTCGCCATTGTGCTTGTTTAAATGACTTTTCAGATACTGCATCTAACTGACTATCTGTGGTCATTTCTTGTCTCACAACCATGTCATCCTCCTAGGCAAGCGTCCTTACATAACCCTATATTTCTACTGACTACATTTTGAACACTTACTTTTGTCCTTTTCCATTAAATATGCAAGGTCCATGCCATACGGATATCATAGCCAATACAACAACTACTACATGTGTTTCATCCAATCACACGCAGCTGTTGCAATATAAGCAGTATCAAAACAATGTCGATTGTAAAAAAGGCCAAAGGTCTAAATATCGTTGACAACAGGTACCTTTCCATGGAAATACCTCCGTAACTCTAACTATTAACTTCTTGATATTACAATGTCATATCTTCTCCGCTACACGTAATCGCGCACTACGACTACGTCGATTTTCCGCAATTTCTCTATCTGTTGGACTTATGGGTCTTCGATTCACTCTAGTAATGGTTGCACGATGATTACATACACATGTAATCTGCTCTACTGGGCATACACAATCCTGGGATTCCTTACTAAAAAATCGTTTTACGAGTCTATCTTCCAAAGAATGAAAAGCAATGATCGCAATTCGGCCACCAGGCGCGAGAAGTTCCAACGCTTTAGGTAAGACATTGACAATATTGTCAATCTCTTTGTTCACAGCTATACGCAATGCCTGAAATGTTTTTGTGGCCACATGACGACCAAACTTACTGTGCCTTTTGCAGTTAGCAACAATTTGAGCAAGTTGTACCGTACTCTTAATTGGACGTTCACTGACCAGTGCTCTAGCTATCTTATTCCCTTGAGTTTCTTCCCCCAATTCATACAGTATTTTTGCAATCTCATGCTGTGGCCAACCGTTTACTATGTCATCTGCCCTCAGTTCTTCTGTTGAATCAAAACGCATATCTAACGGGCCTTCGAGATTAAACGAAAATCCTCTCTCAGCCTTCTCTAATTGTTGGGATGAGAGTCCCAAATCCAAGACAATTCCATCAACCTTGTGCCATCCCAAGTCGCTTACGCACTTAGCCATTTCAACATATGATGACTTTTTTAGTATGGCACGCTCACCAAACATCTTGAGTGCGATACCAGCAGTATTGACTGCGCATGAATCAATATCCAAACCTAGCAACATTCCATCAGGCTCGCTAGCTTGCAATATGCCCGCCGCATGCCCGCCAGAACCAACTGTGCCATCCACATATTTTCCAGACGAATGCGGCTTGATACATCTAATGATCTCCTCATAAAGGACAGGTATATGTGTCATTTGCAGGGATCCTCATCAACTACCAACCATAAAAATGTGGGTAATTGCGCAACAGAAGTCATTAGGTTTATTTATCCTCCATAAACGTCTCAGAAATATCTGGACTTATTGCCAAATTCAGTGCAGCAAAACGTTCAGCATTAGCTTCACTATCATTGACTGTGCGCAGCTGCATTTCCCAATCATCCTTATTCCATACTTCAATCCAGCCGCCAACACCTGCCAAAACCACATCCTTATCTAACCCAGCATAATCACGCAGAAACGCTGGTACATTTACCCGACCTAATTTGTCAAATTGCCCTTCTCGAGCACTGGCAAACATAACCCTCTGCAAAACACGATGTGCAGGCACCGTCGGACTAAGTTCTTGAGATCTATTGGCCATTTTTAAAAAGGTATTAGTACTATATATAATCAGATAACGCTCCCAGCCCCTAGACAAAACACATCCTTCCTGCAATTTGTCACGATACACAGATGGAACAGTTACCCGTCCTTTACTATCAATAGTATGGTAGTACTCGCCCAAAAACATTAGTTTGTCCTCATAGATACCCAGACATATTCCAAGTCGAGCAATATGTCTCATCTCCCACTTTTATCCACTACAACCCACAATTCGCCACTTTTATAGCACACATACCCACATATGTGCAACTCAATCAAAATCAACACAGTAAGATGAAATGGGCTCTAAATTACTAATTTTCGTGGATTACATACGGTTATACACCTATATAGAGGCACAACCCGCTATATAGGGCCGTATATACGGCCCTATATAG
>CAJWIA010000128.1 GCA_913040765.1 uncultured Anaerolineales bacterium
AATGCCCATGCTGGCAAGACGCCACCCTACTCGATCGAGCAATATAGAAAGTCTAAATGATTTTATCTTACCAGTACGTCTAGCAAAAGCGTTTCTTCCAACTTTTGTTATATTTCCATTGCGGATACGCCTTTTATTGCTCTTTCGTTTCTTGCGCGCTTCATCAAGATCACGAGGAGTGCGTGATATTGGCATAGTCGTCACTCTAGTAGTAGACTGAGCAATCTTCATCCGTCGTAAAATAGATGGGGTTAAATTACGTAATAAGCTCAATGTAATACCTCGAAAGATCTTTCCGTAGCGTCACGCTGTTCTTTTCTCTCTAGTGCCAGTTCTATTAGTTTGTCTATCAATTCAGGATACTCAATACCAGAAGCCTGCCACAATTTGGGATACATGCTAATTTTTGTAAAACCCGGTATGGTATTAAGTTCATTGATCCATACCTTCCCACTTGATTTGTCTAGTAGGAAATCAACACGTGCCATACCAGAACAATCTACCGCTTTATATGCAGCAATGGCCATCTCTTGGATACGCACTAGTTGATCAGGACTTATTGGTGCTGGAATAAGAAGTTCAGAGTCATCAGAAACATACTTAGCATCGTAATCATAAAAGTCTCTCTGTGGAACCACTTCTCCTGCAATGGATACTTGAGGATCATCATTTCCCAAGACACTAACTTCTATTTCCCGAGCATTTACACCTTCTTCTATCACAATTCTTCTGTCCCATTTACTAGCTTCATCAAGACCAGATTTCAATTCCCCAATGTTGTTAGCCTTTGTTATTCCTACTGAAGACCCCAAATTTGCTGGCTTGATGAACACCGGTAAAGTCAGTTTTCTGATTATCCGATCAACCATGATCGCTGTGTTACTACGATATTCGCTCCGATTAACAGTCATAGATGGCAAAACCGGCAGACCAGCACTACACATTACAGACTTAAACACCCCTTTATCCATGCCAACCGATGAGCCCACTAGTCCAGACCCTACATAGGGAATATCAGCAAGTTCAAAAAGCCCTTGGACAGCTCCATCCTCACCAAATGACCCATGAAGTACTGGAAATATAACATCCAAATCTTCGGTTTTGTTGATATATATTGTCTCATCGTTGCTGTTGCGAGATATTTGTATAAGCGAGTTGTCCACAGGATCGATTAGCAAAATAGTATCTGGACACCGTTCTATAGCCTCGTCCCCATCTTCTAAGGCAGCAAGTGGATTCTCACCTCCAATCCATCTGCCATTCTTGGTTATTCCAATTAAACTGACTGAATACTTCTCGCGGTCAATTGCCTGGAGCACGGATCGTGCAGACCTCAATGACACCTCATGCTCTCCTGATCTGCCACCAAATAATATGCCTATGCGCATCTTTGTTATACTCATCAAAGAAAATTATGGCTTTATAGCCATTCACCTATTAATTGTATTTCTAACTCCAAATCAACATCGAACAACTTGCTGACAGTATCACGAGCTTTGTTGATCAAACCTAACACCTCTATAGCACTAGCGCCTCCTAGATTAACGAAAAAATTAGCATGTACCTTAGAAATCTCCGCTTTCCCGAAGCGGAAACCTTTTAAACCAGCAGCTTCAATCAAACGGCCAGCATAATCCCCAGGAGGATTCTTAAACATAGATCCAATGCTTGCACCTCGCGGTTGAGTTTCACGTCTATGTTGGACAAACCGTGATGCTCGTGATCTAAGTGTGTCAATATCAACTTGGTCAAGTACAAACTCAGCTCGCAACATTACTAAATCATCCCCATTAATTTTCAGCTTACTAGAACGATAACTTAAACTTAGTTCAGGCAATGACCAACTCTTTGTGCCTTTCCCGCGTTGCAAGATATCGGCCAAAAGAATGTTAGTCGATATGTCACTACCATGCGCACCTGCATTACCTACTACTGCTCCCCCTACAGTTCCAGGCACGGAAACTGCCCATTCAAGTCCGCCTGCACCACGATTTATACACATTCGAGCTAATGGTGCCAACATGGTGCCGGATCCCACATTCACATGAATGTGGCTTTGTTCTTCTTCAAACACGACATTCCTAGCTAAATTGTGAACCACCAATCCTCGCACTCCTTGATCTGAGACAAGTAAATTCGACCCAGATCCAAACACAAGCACGGGTACTCCGGCTCCCCAACCTATCTGAACTGCAGTGGAAAGTTCATCTACTGATCTAGCCTGTACAAAATAATCAGCTGGTCCTCCTATTCGCGCAGAAGTATATGGTGCCATTGACTCATTTTTTCTAAGTTTTTCTCCCAATTCCGAAAAAGGCATATCTACAGCATCACTTCTCTGAGAACCTCTTAAACAGAGCAGATTTAGAACCTGGTCGCCAACCTTGTAACCATCACCCGCACTCATGGTAACGAGCACATCCCCCGAACTAATCTTTGAAGCAATAAATCTGGCTGCTTCATCACAATCTCCAACATAATGAGCATCTAAGTGATCCATCAATTCGAGAATATGTTTTGATGAAATTGTTCCATCATCTTTCTCCCGCGAAGCAAATATGTCTGTGATAACCACATGATCTGCATCGTCAAAACTCGACGCTATTTCTGAAGTCAAAGCCTGTGTGCGCGAGTAAGTATGAGGCTGGAACAAAGCCCATAAATTCTGGCCAGGAAAGTGTAAACGTGCAGCGCTAAGTGTTGCTTGAATTGCCATCGGATGATGTGCATAGTCATCCACAACAGTAATACCTGCTCTTTTACCCTTAATTTCAAAACGTCGTCTAACTCCTCTAAATTCTCGTATAGCGGTTAGTATATTTTCTATACTGAGATCATAATATTCTGCTGCTGCTATTGCAGCTAGAACATTCATGACATTATGTTTACCTACTAGACGTGTATCTACATTTGCAACATGCTGATTGCGAGCATTCATCAAAGAAAAACTACAGCCCCCATAACTATTAACTCGTACATCTTCGCCTTTCCAATCAGCATCATTTTGAAGCGCATATGTCACAACAGGAATACCAGACACTTTCGCTTGGTCGCCCAATTTACGGGCCAGTATGTCATCTTGATTTATGATCAGACGACCTTCAACTGGGGTTAACATTGCAAACTCGCGATAAGCGTCTTCCATATCACTAAACGTACTGTAACAATCTGGATGATCATAATCTACACTAGTGACAATACTGACCGTAGGACACAGACCCAAGAACATTCGATCATATTCATCTGCTTCGACAACAAATGGTTCGCCCACATCATAACGAGCATTTGTCTCTAGATCATTTACCATCCCTCCTACTATAAAAGTAGGGTTCAAACCATTTTCAAGTAAACAAAATGAAATAAGAGCCGTAGTGGTTGTCTTGCCGTGACTTCCGGCTATGGCACATCCGATTCGATCTTTCATCAAATTGCCAAGTACATCTTGCCGTTTTAACACTTGTATATTGCTTTCAACAGCAGCCAACAACTCAGGGTTTGTCGATGAAATAGCAGACGAAGCTATTACTACATCAGCGCCCGAAATGTTGGTAGATTGATGACCGATATAAATTAGCACTCCTAGCGACTGCAATTTTTCAGTTACATCTGATTCATAAAGATCTGAACCACTAACGACATGTCCTCTTTCATGCAAGACCGTTGCAATGGCAGACAATCCAGAACCACCAATCCCTATAAAATGAACACGTTGATTCAATAACATAATATGATCACCATCAAATAAACACCACGACAATAAAGATGAATGCAATACCTAATCCGAAATATATGTAAGGTGGGCCTACAAGCTCTGGCGGCATATAATCCAACATATCCATAACACTGTCAGCTTCTGGTGGAAATATACCGGCAACTGGATAACCAGTTGCATGCAAATAATGCCATATTGTTCCTATAAGCAAGTATCCATTGATGACGCCTAGAAACAATCCTAACAACATATCTTCAAGACGCTCACGACGAGCTTTGTCAGCAAACAAAGTAGCTACTACTGGTGTAGAGTAACCAAAAAACGCAAGGAGAAAGACGAATCCGGCCCGCACCGCAAATTGAGTTAATGCGGTTTGTGATATCAAAGCCGGTTCCACACCCGGTACATATTTCATGACAATAGCATCCAAAAATAAGGCTAGGAATAAACTAAACAAAACTAATATTTCCTTAGCCCAACCTCTAAGGGCACCTATCACTCCAAAAAGCAAGAGGTACATCCAGAACAGCACAGCCAATGAAATCATCTAGATGCCTCCGATGCCATAGCTACTAATTCCTCTGCAATTCGCTCGGCGCCTGAAGTCTTCGATAGGTCTTTTGATTTCTCGCTCATGTAGTTTAGTTCAGATGTGTTGGTCAGTAATCCTGTTACTATATGTGTCAAATCGCTCTTTAGGTCTTTGTCTTCAACACATATTGCTGCACCTGAATTGCTAAGCAACTTCGCATTTGAGTACTGATAGCGCCAAGAATAAGGATAAGGAACCAATATTGCTGGCAACCCAAAAGCAGGAAATTCTCCAAGACATGAAGCACCTGATCGCGCAACCACCAAGTCAGCGGCACGAAGAGCCAATCCCATGTCTTCATTAAGATATGGAAAAATCTTATAATTGCTTTTTGTTTCTACATGAAATCTACTCCGTACAGTTTGCACATCACTCCACCCTAGCTTTCCAGTCACATGTATAACTTGTGCTCCTTTATCTACCCATTCATTAACAGAATTGAGAACAGCCATATTAATAGTACGAGCCCCCAGACTTCCACCCACAATTAATATTGTTTTACGTGAACTATTTATCCCAAAATGTTCTCTAGCTTTGCTAGCAGAAATTTGCATATCACGCAACAATTCTGGCCTCAATGGATATCCTGTAACTGTGATGTTATTTTTCTTAGAATTGAAATATTTACGTGATATT
>CAJWIA010000129.1 GCA_913040765.1 uncultured Anaerolineales bacterium
AGAAGTGATTTGGGTATATCGCAACAGCAGATGGATAACGGTCCAGCAATCGAGGATGACGATAGCAACAATGTGATAATACAGCCCGAGATTCAGGCTGATGAATCAGATCGGGGTGCCCCTTTGTCTAGGTTTATGACGACCTACTTGTTAGGTGATGACTTGTATGATGATTCGTTTGGGATTGACGATGCTAATGGCGACTTTCTCGGTGAATGTGGAATGGGCATTAGCGATATAATTGGTGTAGGAGAGCCTAAAAAGGTGTGTGCGTTTGAGATATGGCTTTTTGATAAGAATGATGTTAGGACAGTAACAAAAGTATTGATGAGCGAAGATGCCTTCAGTGATGAAGCTAAGCGGGCCGCTTTAGCACCTAAGGGCGAGCCTTTATTGGCTGATTCTGGAAAGACGATTGTCTTAGAAACTGCTTCATTGCATATCAGTGCTCGTATAGTAGACATGCAATATGGTGGAGGAGCTTTACCTCAGAATTCATTTTTCAATCAGTTGACTTTGGAATTGTCAGCATGGCGTAAGGGTTGATCCCGTCAATTATATTATTCTAATCGTATAATTTTGAAAGTGCTGGTTCCACCTGGCGTATCTACTTGTACAGTGTCGCCAACAGATTTCCCTATGATTGCCTGGCCAATTGGAGATTCGTGTGAAATCATGCCCGCAGTTGGGTCTGCCTCAGCAGGTCCTACCAAAATGTATTGCTCGTCTATACCTGGTTCCTCAGAGATTATTACTGTAGATCCAATTGCTACTTCTTGCTTGCTGGTTTGATCTGATATCAAAACCGAACTTCGTAACATTTCTTGTAGTTCTAATATACGACCTTCAATGAAAGCCTGATCTTCCTTTGCTGCAATATAATCTGCGTTTTCGCTAAGATCACCCATCTTTATAGCCTCTCTAAGGCGTTTGGCTAATTCAGGCCGTTGTTTTTCGGTTAGTTCAGTCAACTCGTCTGTTAGTTTCTGTATGCCAACGTCGGTAAGATAAGTCTTGTGTGTGTTCATGTGTACCCTTTAGATGAAGTTTGTGCAAATAAATATATAATTGTAGCGGTTAGTGAAATATCCATATAAGTAAAGTGCTAGCTGATCTGATTTGGACTATGATCTAGTTTTAAGTGTTCAGCAGTAGCAAATCTGTCTGTCATGCCTGCTATGTAGTCACACACTGCTCGTTCTAGACCTAGATATTCTATAGTTTGTTGTATGTTTGACGGTAGATAGGTAGGATGATTGACAAAGTAACAATAGAGGCCCCCTAGGATTTTGGTAGCTTTGTCCTCCATGTTTCTTACACGAGGATGCGAGAAAAGATTATTCCGCAAAAATGTCTTAATTTCTCGGTTGAATGGAGTGTACTGTTGGGACCATTGTACTACATTGTATTCTAATTGTTGAATGTGAAGAGGGTCAGTAGGATTTGTTTTCTGCAAGTTATTATTAGTAGTCTCTATTAAATCGTGTATTTCAAGACCTATCATACGACGGATCATCCTGTGTCTCGTTAGTTCGGTAAGTTGTATGCCATCCCAGTTTATGCTGTGTTTTGCAATTTTCCAGAGTTCAAGTTGTTCCATAGTGGATGGAGTTAGGATGCCAGATCTGAGTCCATCATCTAAATCATGGGCATTGTATGCGAGTTCGTCTGCAGCATTTGCAATTTGTGCTTCCAAGTGTCCTCGCAAATCTGGATTGTAGTCATTTGCATCTGCAATATCATATTCGGTTTCATGTTTTACTATACCTTCTCGCACTTCCCATGTAAGGTTTAAACCTCTAAATTGGGGGTAACGGCATTCAATATCAGTGAGTATGCGTATGGATTGTTTATTGTGATCGAAACCCCCATGGCTTGCCAGCAAACTGTTCAGCACCCTTTCTCCAGTATGTCCAAAAGGTGGGTGTCCTAAATCATGGGCTAAGCAAATAGCCTCTACTAAGTCCTCGTTAGCACCTAGTGCTCTGGCAATAGTTCTTCCGACTTGAGCTACTTCCAGCGAATGGGTCAGTCTAGTCCTGTAATAGTCGCCTTCATTATTTTCGAACACCTGCGTTTTATACTCTAAGCGCCGAAATGCAGTAGTATGTATTATTCTGTCGCGGTCACGTTGATACTCAGTTCGATAAATAGTTGTTTTCTCTTCGTATTGCCTACCTTTTGAGTTAGAGCTTTTAAATCCGTAAGGGGCTAAAGATTTGTTCTCAATTGCCTCTAACTCTACACGCGTCATTAGCATAATCTAATTGTACATCTCTAAATTAATGTTATGTCACCTAATATAAAGTAATAAGTTAGTCTTTAGTGGTTTGTGTTTATGAGTTATTTGACTTGGGATTAATATTATTGTGCAATTTATATAATCTGGGCACATATCAATCAAGATGTTTTGGTGATTCGGCCTGCTAGTACTTGAGGTAAATCTATCTCTGGATGGGACGATATTTTATCTGTTAGGATTTTGCGCAAATCATAAAGAGTATCACGTAGGAGCGCTGCCTTTTCAAATTCCATCTCATCTGCAGCTTCGTACATATTTGTTTCTGTTTGGGATATTAAGGCAATTATTTCATCTGCTGTCATATCCTGTATTGTCTCGAATTTTTCAGTGGCATCGTCGGCTTTCTTTGCTTTTATCTGATCGGTTATATCTCGTATGGATTTTACAATGCTAGTGGGCTTAATGTTGTGCTTGGTATTGTAATCTGACTGTATTGATCGTCTACGGTTCGTTTCGTCAATTGCATGTTTCATAGCATCAGTATGTTTGGATGCATACATAACCACTCTGCCTTTAGAATGTCGTGCTGCTCTGCCAATTGTTTGGATTAGAGCTGTAGCTGATCTGAGGAATCCTTGTTTGTCTGCATCAAGTATTGATACTAGGGATACTTCTGGCAAGTCTAATCCTTCTCTGAGTAAATTAATCCCAACGACTACATCGTAGATGCCAAGACGTAGTTCGCGCAGTATTTCTACTCTTTCGAGTGCATTTATTTCTGAATGCAGATAATGTACTTTAATATCTAAATCGGACAAATATGTGGCGAGGTCTTCCGCCATCCGTTTAGTGAGAGTGGTAACCAGAGCTCGTTCTCCATTCATTGTGCATTTACGAATTTCTTTGATTAAGTCGTCGACTTGACCTTCGATTGGACGCACATCAATAGTGGGATCGAGAAGTCCAGTTGGGCGTATGACTTGTTGAATTGTACCAGTTGATTGTTCTAGTTCGTATGGACCTGGTGTGGCAGAGGTGTATATTGTTTGGCCAATCCGTTCTTGAAACTCATCAAAATTTAGTGGTCTGTTGTCTAATGCAGAAGGCAGTCTAAATCCATAATCTACCAAGACGGTTTTTCTGGATAAATCTCCTGCATACATACCTCGTATTTGTGGGATTGTCATATGGCTTTCATCTATTACCAGTAGAAAATCTGCAGGAAAATAGTCTATAAGAGTCCATGGAGGTGATCCTGATGGTCTTTGATCCAATGGGCGCGAATAGTTTTCTATTCCTGAACAACTACCCACCTCTCTAAGCATTTCAAGGTCGTATTGCGTACGTTGCTCAATACGTTGGGCTTCGAGATGCTTGTTCTGGGTTTTGAAATAGGCAATTCGCTCCAGAAGTTCATGCTCAATATCTTGTAGGGCCATGCGTAGCTTTTCTTCGTCAGCTATAAAATGTCTAGCTGGAAATATTTTTATGGAATTATGAATACTATGCACTTCACCGGTGGTTGTATTGACTTCTAAGATTTTCTCTATTTCATCTCCAAATAGATCTATGCGATATGAGTTTTCAGAATATGGAGGCAGTATTTCGACTGTATCTCCTCTTACAGCAAAAGTCCCGGGCTTGAGTGTTATGTCGTTGCGATTGTACTGTATTTCGACTAGTTGTCGTAAGAGATTCTTTCGTCTTATAGTTGTGTTTAGTGTGATGTCTATGACGACCTTGCCATAGGATATGGGTGACCCTAAACCGTATATGCTGGATACAGAACCTACAATAATCACATCAGATCTGCTCATTAAGGATGTTGTTGCTGAGAGTCGCATTTGATCAATTTGTTCATTGATACTAGTTTCTTTTTCGACGTACAAGTCGTGCCTCGGTACATAAGCCTCAGGTTGGTAGTAATCATAATAACTAACGAAATACTCTACTGCGTTATGTGGAAAAAACTCCTTGAATTCAGCATATAGCTGTGCTGCTAGTGTTTTGTTGTGCGCTAATACAAGAGTTGCTTTTTGTGTCTTTTCAATAACATTGGCGATAGTGTAAGTCTTGCCAGTTCCAGTTGCACCATGAAGTACTTGGTGAGCTAAACCGGTGTCAAGTCCTTTTACTAAATCGTTGATTGCCTCGGGTTGGTCACCTGTAGGTTCGTAAGGTGCTTGAACTTTAAAATCTGGCATAAATTAATTATACCCGTCACGCCCTAGAAGAGTGTTGTAAATGATATGATAAGAAGATTATGTTGAAAAAACCGAATTTGATTGTAATTGTTGGTCCTACTGCTGTTGGAAAAACTACCAGTGCTATATCTTTGGCAGAGCTGATAGGAGGAGAAATAGTTTCAGCAGACTCTCGCTTGTTGTATGTTGGTATGAATATTGGGACTGCCAAACCATCATATCGAGAGATGCAGTGTGTTCCACATCATCTGATTGATGTGACTACGCCTGACAAGCCTTGGTCATTGGCTCAATACAAAATTGCGGCCAACAACGTGATAAGTGATATACAACAAAGACGCAATATACCTGTTTTGGTGGGAGGCACTGGGCAATATGTACGTGCTATTGTAGAAGGCTGGAATATACCGCCGATACCTGAGGATAACAAGATACGTGACGAGTTGGATGCTTATGCTGAGAGGCA
>CAJWIA010000130.1 GCA_913040765.1 uncultured Anaerolineales bacterium
ATCAGTGATATCCATGGGGTGCCTAAGCGTTTCGGTTCACGTGTTGTTGTGCCTATGTTCCATCCTGCAGCGGCTCTTTACAATCCTAATAAGCGTCCTGTACTTCACGAAGACTTTAGTCGCTTACCAGGTTTTATCACTGAGATGAATAGTGAAGACAATAACGGGTCTCAGGCAGTTTTCGAGCAATTAGACTTGTTATAGCGTAATTGCATTAGTGTGGACAGGGTTCATGCTGGAAGTTATAATTCTCGATTGCAAAGAAGATGTACCAGTTTAAATGTAATAACCAAAATAACAAGCGTGAAACTTTGAGCATTTTGTTTTGTGCGTAATGATAAGTAGAGTAAATATATGAGATTTCTTATTACAGGTGGTGCTGGTTTCATTGGTAGTCATTTATCGGAAGATCTATTGGCAGCTGGCCATAGTGTGGTTGCCATAGATGATCTTTCTACTGGCAGAATGCAAAATGTCGAGTCAGTGTCAAACAATAAGGAATTTCAATTGGTAGTTGAATCCATCACCAATACAAGTGTGATGGATCGTTTAGTGAGCGAGTGCGATATCATCGTACATTTAGCTGCTGCAGTTGGGGTTGAGCTAATTGTTCGTTCCCCTGTCCATACAATAGAGACTAACGTCATGGGTACAGAGAACGTGTTGCGGACAGCTCGCCGTTATCGCAAAAAAATACTTATTGCTTCAACATCTGAGATTTACGGGAAATTGAATAACGTACCTTTCAAGGAGGATGATGATAGCCTGATGGGTGCTACCACTCGTCATCGTTGGGCTTATGCTACTTCAAAGGCGTTGGACGAATTCCTGGCATTGGCTTACCATAAGGAAATGGGTCTACCAGTAGTAATTTTCCGCTTGTTTAATACGATAGGTCCGCGTCAACGGGGACGTTATGGGATGGTTGTACCGCGCTTTGTGAATCAGGCTTTGTCCGGTTCTGACATAACAGTTTACGGAGATGGCAATCAGAGTCGGTGCTTTTGCGATGTGAGAGATGTCATCCCTGCAATTAAATCATTGGCTGAATCTTCTGAAGCCGAAGGGCGTGTATTCAATATAGGCGCTAAAGATGAAATATCTATTATTGATTTGGCGCGTAAAGTAAAAGATATGTGTAGTAGTCAGTCAAAGATCATCCTAGTTCCTTATGAACAAGCTACGGAAGAGGGATTTGAAGATATGCGTCGTCGGATTCCTGATATTAGTCGCATTAATGACCTCATTGGATGGAATCCGAGCATTGCACTAGATGACACTATTGCGGATATTATTAAACAATTTAAGAAAGATGGTTTAAGTGACGCAATCACGGAACTCCCTAATGGAGAGCGAGTAGTGGTGGATTGATCGTTCGCTTTGGCCATGCCCAAATCGCTTAGTGCAGCTCTAACAGATAAGATCCAAAATAAAGAGGCCCGTGTAGGGATTATTGGCCTTGGTTATGTTGGACTGCCTTTGGCTGTTGAATTTGCTCAGGCAGGCTACCATGTTGTGGGTATTGATACAGATTCAAGCAAAGTAGATGCTCTGAATAGGGGGGATTGTTATATCACTGATATATCAACCGAATTGTTTAGTGATATGGTCTCAACGGGCCGACTAATGGCCACGCAGGATTACGGAGCTATCGGTGAGCTCGATGCTATTAGCATATGTGTTCCTACACCACTTCGGAAAACTCGGGATCCTGATATGTCATATGTTGTAGCTGCCGCTGAGCAAATAGCTAAGCATTTGCGGCCAAGCACGCTGATTATTTTGGAGAGCACAACGTATCCTGGCACTACTGCTGAGGTAGTATTGCCTATTATGCTTGGAAACGGATATGTTGTTGGTGAAGACATATTTCTAGCATATTCACCAGAAAGAATTGATCCGGCAAATACCACTTATGGTGTTCGCAACACACCGAAAGTAATTGGTGGGGTCACATTAGAGTGCGCCGATGTAGCTATGGCACTCTATGATACAGTAGTGGAAGAGGTGGTTAAAGTCTCTTCTACACAAGCAGCTGAAATGGTGAAACTGCTTGAAAACACATTTCGAGCTGTAAATATAGGTCTTATTAACGAAATCGCTATTATGTGCGATAAGTTGGGAATTGATGTATGGGAAGTAATAGCAGCTGCAAAAACGAAACCATTTGGATATATGCCATTTTATCCAGGACCTGGTTTGGGAGGACATTGTATACCTATTGATCCCCTTTATCTTTCATGGAAACTGAAATCTCTGAATTTTAATGCGCGTTTTATAGAGCTTGCTGATGAAATAAATACTAATATGCCTCGTTATGTGGTGCGAAAGGTTGCTGAAGCTTTGAATGAAGATAGTAAACCAGTTCGTGGATCTAAGGTTCTGATATTAGGTGTTGCGTACAAGGCTGATGTGGATGATGTACGTGAAGCGCCAGCACTAGATATCATACAGTTATTGATGCAGCAAGGTGCGATAGTTAACTATCATGATCCATATGTATCTAGTATCCAGTTCGATCAAGTAGATATAAGCTCTGTTGATCATGACATGTCAATTTTGGAGTCAGTGGATTGTGTGATCATTGTAACTGACCATAGCTATTATGACTGGGCTGACATTCTGAATCACACCAATTTGGTTGTCGATACGCGGAATGCTACAGTGGGCTTGAATGGCCTTGCCAGGGTAGTTAAGATATAACCGTACTATACAGATGCGTCTATATGTGGTCTCTGGTTCTTATCATCCTGAGGTTGGTGGTCCTTCTACCTATCTTAGAAGACTGCTGCCTGAGCTCATAGAACGTGGACATCATGTTTCCGTTATTACCTATACTGATGCTAAAAATAGTGGAATAGATGACGGTTTTCCTTACCCCGTATATCGAGTTTCGCGCAGCTGGCCTCTAATCCTGCGATTAGTTTTGTTCACTATAAATATATTGTGGAGAGCTCGTGATTATGACGTACTGTTTGTAAGCGATTATGGCTTACCTGCTATTCTGGCTAACCTGATATTACGTAAACCTATAGTGTTGAAAAATGTGAGCGATTTTGCTTGGGAATATAGCGTTCGGCACAATTGGATTAACAAAAGACAAACCATCGATGAATTTCAGATTAGTAGACATGGGTGGCGGGTTCGTGTATTGCAGACAATACGTGCATGGTATACGAAAAAGGCTAGTTTGGTCATTGTTCCCAGCAAATATATAGGCAAATTGGTTTCAAGTTGGGGTGTGTCGCCTGATCACATTAGAGTTGTCTACAATGCTCTAGATTATAGTCGCTTTGATAATTTGCCCAGCAAAACAGATGCTCGCAAAACATTGGGTTATTCTGAAAAATTGCCTATAGTGCTGACCGCAGCTAGATTGGTATCATGGAAGGGTGTTGATAGCATAATACGTACTATTGCGAAAATCAGAGATGATTTTCCTAGGATACACTTGATGGTAGTAGGTGATGGTCCTGAGCGTAGACAACTGGAAAAACTGGCTGTGGAATCTGAATTAATGGTGCAATTCCTTGGTTTTAGATCTCAGGAGAACTTATACCATATTATGCGTGCTGCAGACGTGTTTGTCCTATTTTCAACCTATGAAGGTATGCCTCATTCAGTTTTAGAGGCAATGGCTTGTGGAACTCCGGTAATAGCATCATCAATTGGCGGTACAGTTGAGGTGATAACAGATCAAGTAAATGGATTGCTTGTGCCTGCTGGCAATGAAGCAGCTTTGGCTGATGCCATTAGACAATTATTAAACCAAGGTTCTTTGGCACAAAAACTGTCAATAGGTGCAGGTCATACATTACAACGGTTTTCATGGGACAGTCTAATTGAAAAAACTGAGAATTCTCTACTGGAGATCATCAATTGAATTTACTAATGCTTAGTGGTGATACCACCGTTGTAAGACGTAAGCGAGGAGCTTTTTACAATACACTAAGTGAATTGTCATCACATTGGGAAAATATCGATATTCTTACTAGTCATGTAGCTGGTGTGACTAGATACAAATGTTTTGACAACGTGAATTTTTATTGTTCAAATTACGCGAAGATACTGCAGCCGTATTTTATACGGAAACAAGGGCGCGCATTAGCGGACATGCAGAATTACGACTTGATAGTTTCACATGACTATGGCTGGTTTCTTAACGGCGTCGGAGCTAAATGGTTGGCTTCGGATATTGAAGTACCTTACATTAGTGAAATCCATCACGTTGACGGATATCCTCGTGCAGCTAATTTTAGAGACAAGCTTCAGCCATGGTTGACACGTTGGTATATCAGGCAGGCAATGAATCATGTGTTGGGTTTTCGCATCACCAATTCTGTTGAGTTGAAATCCTTGTTGGAACATTGGGGGGTGCCCCCAAGTCAGATCCTGTTGTTATACAGTATGTACTTGGATTTTGATGTATTTCGACCCATATCTGCACCTTTAGAATACGATGCTATTTTTGTTGGTCGAATGACAGCCAATAAGGCTCCATTTTTGTTTTTAGAGGGAGTCGCAAAAGCTGCTAATGAGAAAAAAGATATACAAGTATTAATTGTAGGCCAAGGTCCTCTAGTCTCCAAGTTGCGTAAACGTACTATGACACTTGGATTGTCCGATAATGTTGAGCTCAAACGCTGGGTTTCTAATTCGGCTGAGCTTGCAAATTATTATCGTAGTTCTAGGTGTTTGGTGTGCACTTCTTATAGTGAGGGTGGTCCGAGAGTAGTGGCTGAGGCACTAGCTTGTGGTACTCCGATAATTACAACCCGTGTTGGACTAGGTAGTGAATTAATCGAAGATGGTGTCAATGGATTCTTTATAGATTGGTCAGCTGATATGCTAGCGAATCGGCTTTTACAAATGATTAACAATACTGG